>JAGLPR010000262.1 GCA_023137255.1 Bacteroidales bacterium
AACAGGGTGGGATACAATCCCCTGTAAAGATACAATCCCATGGAAACTGCATCTACAATAATCCACAAGATCCAGTTTTCCAGGATTTTTCTTGCAAGCATCCAGGTGGCTGTAAAGCTCACGGCAGTGGTAAATGCATCCCAGTACGGAACCGGGGAATCGGTGTACCTGTTAAGAATCATTCCAATGCACACAAAAGCTGCAGCAGTAATCACCAGCAAAACAAGGGCACTCCTCTTTCCAAGCCTGCTCACCGGCAGCTCAGATCCACCATCACCGCTTCCCCTCCTCCAGAGGAACCATCCATAGATACTGATAAGCACATAGTAGCCATTCAGTCCCATATCTGCATAAAACTTTGACTGATAAAACACCACCATATAGAGTAAAGCGCTGGTGATGCCCAACGGCCACAAAAAAATGTTCTGACGAATGCTGAAAAAGAGATACAGTATGCTGAAGATCACTCCCAGGATCTCCACATAATGCGCCCCTAACCACAAAATCATCACTAGTCTACTTTAGCCAGTTTCTGATGCAACATGGAGGGATTCTCCAGGATCTCAACTGCCTTGTTGAAAACCTCATCGCTCTTATTATAGACTTCGAAGAACTGATCCATTCCCCACAGGTCCCTCGCTACATAACTTTTAAACAGCATGGTGATCTGACTTTTGGAGATATTCCAATCCTCCTCGCTGAATTCCAGCTCCTCCCCGGTGGCAAATGAGATCAACTGGTCCAGTTCGCTTCCGGAAGGCTCATAGCTTTTGCTAAAGCTTTCAAAATCGGGATAGGTATTTAACAGCTCCGCTCGGTGGTTATCCACATACTGAAGTACAAACTGGTTGAAAATTCCCAGGTTAATTAAACTGCGGTAATAGTTGGAATAGACAGTTGTATCCATGGGAACAAAATAGTCTGGCATAATGCCTCCACCCCCATAAACCGTCCGGTTCAGAGTAAGGGTCCTGTATTGTTGCGATGGGGGAAATACGATACTGTCTGAGTTGGAAAGTTCACCTTTATTGTACCTGTTGATCAGATCCAGTGCATACTCCTCATACCCGTTTTCGTAAGATTTCTGAATCAATCTGCCCGTAGGGGTATAATACCGGGCTACTGTCAACCGGATCAGTGAACCGTCGGTCAGCATAAAGGGTTGCTGCACCAGTCCCTTGCCAAAGGAGCGCCTTCCAACAATTACTCCCCGGTCCCAATCCTGCACAGCTCCGCTGACAATTTCGCTTGCCGAAGCAGAACTTCCATCAATCATGATCACCAGGTTTCCTTCCTCAAAAAGCCCCGATTTTCTGGCCTGGTATTTCCGGTTGGGCACCCTGGACCCTTCAGTACTCACAATCTCTTTGTTCCCCGAAAGCAGATGATCGGCCAGCTCAACTGCAACAGGGAGCCAGCCCCCGCCATTGCCTGACAGGTCAATGATCAAATCCTCCATTCCCTGCTCTTTTAACGATTTCAATGCCTTTTCAAACTCATCGATGGTGGTGTGAGAGAAACGGGCCAGTTTCAGATATCCTATCCGGTCGTTCACCATGTAGGAGGCATCCAGGCTGTAGACGGGGATTTTATCCCGGGTAATGGAAAATTCAAGCAATTCCTTGTTGTTTCTGCGCTTCACAGAGACTTTCACCCGGGTTCCTTTGGGACCTTTCAGCAGGCGCTGCACATCCCGGGTGGTGATCCCTGTTCCTGCAACTATCTCGCCCTCGACCCTGACAATCCTGTCCCCTGCTGTGATCCCCACCCTTTCAGACGGACCTCCTGAAATTGCCCGGACTATGTATATGGTATCTTCCAGGATATTAAAACTGACTCCAATGCCCTCAAATTCACCTTCCAGTTGCTCGTTCAAAGCCTCAAGTTCCTCCTTACTCAGGTAGGAGGAGTGAGGATCAAGCTCGTGCAGCATCTGAACTATGGTACGTTCTACCACTGCACTTTCGTCGATGGTATCCACATAGAAGCGGCTCACCTTTTCCATCACCTGGGCTAGCTTCAGAGCTTCCTCATTCCACTGTCCGTAAGCCGTCTGGGATGCAAGCACGAAAAACGCTACTGCCAGGATCTTAATTATATTACGCATGATCATTCTGTTATCGTTTATTATATAAACCAGCTGCGACCGAAAATGTTGGAAACATTCCCGGAGTGTACTATTCCCACTCGATAGTGGCAGGGGGTTTGGAGCTGATATCGTAAACCACCCGGTTGATTCCGCGGACTTTGTTGATGATGTCGCTGGATATCTTACTCAGAACTTCGTAGGGCAGGTGTCCCCAGTCGGCTGTCATCCCGTCAGTGGAAGTTACTGCCCTGAGAGCCACCACAAATTCATAAGTTCGTTCATCTCCCATCACTCCCACCGATTGAACAGGGAGCAGGATGGCTCCTGCCTGCCAGATTCGGTCATAGAGTCCGAATTTCTTCAGAGCCTTGATGTAAATGTCATCGGCCTCCTGCACCAGCCGGATCTTCTCACGAGTAATCTCTCCCAAAATCCTGATACCCAGTCCGGGACCAGGGAAGGGATGTCGCTTCAGAAAGGAAGAAGGAATAGCCAGAGCCTTTCCAACCCTTCTGACCTCATCCTTAAAGAGCAGTCGCAATGGCTCCACCACTTTCAAGTGCATTTTATCCGGAAGTCCGCCTACGTTGTGATGCGATTTAATGGTTACAGAGGGACCATTGACAGAAACCGATTCGATCACATCGGGATAGATGGTACCCTGTCCAAGCCATTTGACATTATCCAGTTTCTTGGCCTCCTGATCAAATACTTCTATGAAATTCTTTCCAATGCTTTTTCTTTTGGCTTCTGGATCGGTGATTCCCAACAAGTCGTCAACGAACCTTTCACTGGCATCTACTCCGATTACATTGAGGCCCAACTCCTTGTAGGACTCAAGAACAGTGTCAAACTCATCTTTCCTTAGCAGGCCGTTGTCCACAAAGATACAGGTCAGCTTGGGTCCAATGGCGCGATGCAGCAAGATAGAGGCCACCGTGGAATCCACACCTCCGGATAGTCCCAGCACCACACGGTCATCGCCCAGCTTGGCCTTTAACTCATTCACTGTGCTCTCCACAAAGGTCTCAGGGGTCCAATCCATGGCACATCCACAGATCGCATCCAGGAAATTGAATAGGATGGTTTTGCCTTCAGAAGTATGATATACCTCCGGATGAAACTGCAGTCCATAGGTGGATTCGCTGCTGGACGCATAAGCACCCACTTTGACATCATCGGTGCTTGCTATGATATCGCAATCGGGTGGAAGCGAACTGATGGTATCGCCATGGGACATCCACACCTGAGTGTTGGACTTCAGGTTAAGCAGAAGCGGATGTTCGGTATTGATGAAACTCAACCTGGCGCGACCGTATTCACGAGAATCGGACTGGTTTACCTCACCTCCGTAATGGTGAGAGAGGTATTGCGCTCCATAACAAATTCCCAGCAGTGGAAACTTTCCCTTAATGCCATCAAGATCGGGAATGGGTGCGTGCTTATCTCTTACTGAAAACGGGCTTCCGGAAAGAATAACCCCTTTCACCGAATCATCTGGTTCAGGAAACTTGCTGTATGGATGAATCTCACAATACACATTATGCTCCCGCACCTTCCTGGCTATTAGCTGTGTATACTGGGAACCAAAATCAAGAATTAATATCTTTTCACTCACCTTCCGACACTTTTAATGGAACAATAGATGCAAAACTAATATTTATTCTCCGGATAGCCTCTTCAACGGAACGGAATAGAGGTCACCATCTTTCACTCCCACTGTATTGATGAAAATCTCTTTCGCTTCCGCTTCCAACTGGAGCGGATCCTTGTACCTTGTTGAGAAGTGTCCGATCAGAAGTTTCTGTACACCTGCCTTCTTCGCTACTGTGGCAGCCTGGGCAGCGGTTGAGTGGAGGGTTTGTGCAGCAAGTTTCTTATCTTTTTCTGAAAATGTAGCCTCGTGAAAAAGCAGATCCACCCCTTTCACTATCTCTGCAAGGCCGGGATCAAATACCGTATCTGAAATATAGGCATAGGAGCGCTTGTGAAACGGAGGATAGGTGAGCCTGCTGTTGGGTATGAGCTCTCCGCTTTCGTTGATAAAATCCTCTCCCCGTTTCACTTTCACCACATCGGCAATCCCCAGTCCATATGCCTCGATCTGCTCCTTGATGACATTCAGCGGCTTATCCTTCTCCCGAAAGAGGTATCCAAAAGCCGGGGTCCTGTGTTTCAGGGGTATGGCAGTTACGGTGATTTTATCGCTCTCATAGATGAAATTCTTGTTCTCCGGCGGGCTTACGAATGCAAGTTCAAATGGCAATGGTCCGAAAAACCGGCTGTAATACTGCATCAGCTCTTCCAGGGCATGGGGTCCGTAAAGATGAACAGGAACCTTTCGCCCTATCATGCCCAGGGTGGACAGTAACCCGAAAAGTCCGAATACATGATCACCATGCAGGTGCGATATAAATATATGGTGTATCCTGGCCGGATTCAGTCCATATTTAAGCAAGCGCATCTGGGTCCCTTCTCCGCAGTCGATCAAAAAAAACCGCTCATCTGCTTTAAGCAAATGAGCGGTCGGAAATCTATTCGTGGTTGGCAGTGCTGAACTGCTACCTAGTATGGTCAATTCAAATGACACCCGGGACGCAATTAACCAGCCTCTTGAATCAGAGAGACTGCCTCATCCAGGGAATTTGAAATATTCAACACTGTATCGAGCTGAGAAATGGTAATCAATCTTTCTACTGCGTCATTCAAACCTGTCAGTACAAAAGTGCCACTGGCATTTTTACACAGTCGGTTTGCCACAAGAATGGCGCTCAGTCCGGAGGAATCACAATACCTGCAATTGCTCAGATCAAGAACGATGTTTTTCTCACCGTTTCCTGAAACAAGCACCAGCTCGGACTTTAAAGTCGGAGCAATGTGCGTGTCCAGTTTCTCCTCCAAAACTTTGATTAATGTGTGGTTTTCAAATTTGTCAATCTTGAATTCCATAGCTGACTAAATTGTCTTAATGTTTAAATTTACTCTTCCTTATCGCCTCCCTTTTTCTTCTTCTCATTCTTCTCACTCTCTTCCATTGAGGATTTCAGTGCAGCAAGCTCAGAAATATCACCGAGAGTAGTTTTCTCAAGGTTGGTCTTAAGTTTTCTGGTTGCTTTCCTTACTTCAGCTCCTTCGCTCTGCTTAACAGAACGTACAGAAGACTTCTGTTCATCTTCATGGATGCGACTATGAGACAAGATAATCTTTTTTGCGGACTTATTGAACTCAATTACCTTAAAATCTAATTTCTCATCCACTTTTACCGGACTCCCATCCTCTTTCACCAGATGTTTTGGTGTAACAAATCCCTCCACACCATATGGCAGTGCAATTACAGCACCTCTATCCATCAGCTCAATGATGGTTCCTTCGTGGATAGAATCAACACCAAAAACGGTCTCGAAGACATCCCAGGGATTCTCTTCCATCTGCTTGTGGCCAAGACTCAGACGACGGTTGTCCTTGTCAACTTCAAGTACCACCACCTCAATATCAGCTGCGATGGCTGTAAACTCGGCAGGATGTTTGATTTTTTTCGTCCATGAAAGATCAGAAATATGAATCAGGCCATCTACGCCCTCCTCAATCTCCACAAAAACACCGAAATTAGTAAAGTTGCGAACTTTGGCAGTATGTCTGCTTCCAACTCCATACTTCTCATCGATCTTCTCCCATGGATCAGTTTTGAGTTGCTTGATACCAAGTGACATTTTCCTCTCCTCACGATCAAGGGTCAGAATCACAGCATCTACCTCGTCACCCACTTTCATAAACTCCTGGGCACTTCTGAGGTGCTGAGACCATGACATTTCTGAAACGTGGATCAGACCTTCAACTCCGGCGGCAATCTCTACAAATGCACCATAATCGGCCATCACCACTACACGTCCCTTCACCTGGTCGCCCACCTTCATGGCCTCATCGAGAGCATCCCAAGGATGCGGGGTCAGCTGCTTCAGACCCAGTGCAATTCGTTTCTTATCATCGTCAAAGTCAAGGATCACCACATTCAGTTTCTGATCCAGTTCAACAATCTCTTCAGGATGATTTACACGTCCCCAGGAGAGGTCTGTAATGTGGATCAGTCCGTCCACACCGCCCAGGTCGATAAATACACCATAGGAAGTAATGTTCTTCACTGTTCCTTCCAGTACCTGTCCTTTCTCAAGTTTGGCAATGATCTCCTTCTTCTGCTGCTCCAGCTCCTCTTCGATCAGTGCTTTATGCGATACAACAACATTTTTAAATTCGTGATTGATCTTCACCACCTTGAATTCCATGTTCTTACCCACGTATGCATCGTAGTCCCTGATGGGCTTCACATCGATTTGCGATCCTGGCAGGAAGGCCTCAATTCCAAACACATCGACAATCATACCCCCCTTTGTGCGGCACTTGATGTATCCTTTAATCACCTCGTCCTGATCCAGGGCCTCATTCACACGGTCCCAGGAGCGCATGGCCCTCGCTTTTTTGTGGGAAAGTACCAGCTGACCCTTTTTATCCTCCTGGCTATCCACGTAAACTTCCACCGTGTCGCCCGCCTTCAGATCGGAATCATAGCGGAATTCGCTTATTGAAATAATTCCTTCTGATTTGTAGCCTATGTTGATGACGACCTCACGTTTGTTCATGGAGATCACGGTGCCATCAATTACTTCATTCTCGGCTATGGTAGAAAGGGTTTCGGAATAGAGCTTTTCAAATTTCTCCTGATCACCTGTGGCCTCAAGATCATCAGCTGCAAACTCTTCCCAGTTAAAATCTTCATCACCGGTATTGGCAGGGGAATCTGCCTTGGATGATTTCTTTGTACTCTTCTTAGGAGCAGCGGCTTTGGGCTCCTCTTTTGGTTGTTCTTCAGCTTTGGGTTCCTCTTTTACCTCTT
>JAGLPR010000263.1 GCA_023137255.1 Bacteroidales bacterium
CTTAAAGAAGGAGTAGACCAGGGCAACAGCAGTGGTGCCATCCACATCATAATCGCCGTAAACAAGCACCTTTTCTCCCGCCTGAATGGCATCCTGGATGCGTTGTATGGCCACATCCATATCCTTCATCAGGAACGGATCGTGCAGGTTGGAAAGGTCGGATCTAAAAAAATCCTTTGCCTCTTTGAAGGTGGTAATACCACGCTGGACAAGCAACTGGGCAAGAGGCCTTTCAATACCGAGTTCCCGGGAAAGGGAGTTGATGACTTTTTCATCACCCGATGATTTTATAACCCAGTTTTTATTCATGATTTAATGGCAATTTCACAGGCAGGCGTCCCTGCTCCTCCTGCAAAATTAACATAATCTTTTTTATACCTTTGTGAGCGGAAAAATAAAATCAAAAATGCAAAATCCAGGACTCAGTGAACAGGAACAAATCAGGCGTAACTCCCTGGAGGAGATTAAGAAACTAGGCTACAATCCCTACCCGCCCGAAACCTTTAAGATCAGTCACCTTTCGTCCGAAATCTTATCTGTTTTTGAGACTGATGAAAAAGCGCTCCAGGATATCTCCCTGGCTGGAAGGATCATGAGCCGGCGCATCATGGGGAAAGCTTCATTCGCAGAGATCCAGGACGCTTCGGGAAGGATCCAGATTTACCTGAACAGAGATGAGCTTTGTCCGGGCGAAGACAAGACCCTGTACAATACTGTTTTTAAGAAGTTGCTCGATATTGGGGATATTATCGGGATCAGGGGATTCGCGTTCCGTACACAAACCGGGGAGATCACGGCCCATGTGAAAGAGCTGGTGATCCTGAGCAAATCGATCAGGCCCCTGCCCATTGTTAAAGAAGCTGACGGAAAGGTGTATGATGCGGTTACCGATGCCGAATACCGGTACCGCCAGAGGTATGTGGACCTGATTATCAATCCCGAATCGAGAGAACTGTTCAGAAAGCGGACCCAGATCTATAACTCCCTGCGGGAACTGTTTAATGAGAGGGGATACCTGGAGGTGGAGACCCCCATTCTGCAGCCCATCCCGGGTGGAGCCGCAGCCAGACCATTTATTACCCACCACAACTCCCTGGATATTCCGCTCTACCTGCGCATCGCCAACGAGCTCTACCTGAAAAGGCTGATTGTGGGTGGTTACGACGGAGTGTATGAATTTTCCAAGGACTTCCGCAATGAAGGAATGGACCGGACCCACAATCCCGAGTTCACTATCCTGGAGATCTACGTGGCTTATAAGGACTATAAATGGATGATGGATTTCACCGAGGAGATGATCGAAAAGGTGGCCCTTGACCTCCACGGAACCACCAAAGTAATGGTAGGAGACCAGGAGATCGACTTCAAACGGCCCTTCAAAAAGATCACCATGCTGGACGCCATCAAAGAGAGTACCGGGTATGATATCGCGGGCATGGACGAGGCAGGTCTGAGGGATGTGGCCGACTGCCTGAACGTGGAACTGGACGACACCATGGGCAAAGGAAAGATCATCGATGAGATCTTCGGTGAAAAGGCTGAACCCCATATGATCCAGCCCACCTTTATCACAGATTACCCCATAGAGATGTCACCTCTCTGCAAGAAGCACCGTGACAACCCTGAACTGACCGAACGTTTCGAGTTGATTGTCAATAGCCAGGAGATCTGCAACGCCTACACCGAATTGAACGACCCCATCGACCAGCTGGAGAGGTTCCAGGACCAGCTGAAACTCTCCGAAAAGGGAGACGACGAAGCGATGTTTATCGATATGGACTTTGTCCGTTCGCTGGAATACGGCATGCCCCCCACCGCCGGAATGGGAATGGGCATGGACCGCCTGGTTATGCTGATGACCAATCAGACCTCCATCCAGGAGGTACTCTTCTTCCCGCAAATGAAACCCGAAGCCCAACCCAAGGCTCCGGCCATGAGCAAGCCCGAGGAATACGAAGCCATTGGCGTTCCCGCCGAGTGGGTGGAGCCCCTTCAAAAACTGGGCTACACCACCATAGATAAGCTTAAA
>JAGLPR010000264.1 GCA_023137255.1 Bacteroidales bacterium
CAGCGTTTTGGTGAGATGGAAGTCTGGGCACTGGAAGCATTTGGTGCAGCCAATATTCTCCAGGAGATCCTGACCGTCAAATCCGACGATGTGATCGGAAGGGCCAAAGCCTATGAAGCCATTGTAAAAGGTGAACCCATGCCAATGCCGGGAATTCCGGAGTCGCTGAACGTGCTGCTGCACGAATTGCGCGGACTGGGCCTCAGCATGAACCTGGTTTAACCTGCTCTTAAGGGCTCCGGCCTGATCAATAAAAGTTTTAGAAACGATTAATACATTAATATATGTCATTCAGGAAAGACACCAAAGTAAAAAGCAGCAATTTTACCAAGATTACCATCGGATTGGCATCACCTGAAGAGATTCTTGAGCGATCCAGTGGCGAAGTCCTTAAGCCTGAAACCATCAACTACCGGACCTATAAGCCGGAACGAGATGGTCTGTTCTGCGAAAGGATTTTCGGACCGGTAAAAGATTACGAGTGTCATTGTGGTAAATACAAGAGGATCCGTTATAAGGGGATCGTATGTGATCGTTGTGGTGTTGAAGTGACCGAGAAGAAGGTACGCCGGGAGAGGATGGGTCACATTTCGCTGGTGGTACCGGTGGCTCATATCTGGTATTTCCGCTCACTACCCAACAAAATCGGTTATCTGTTGGGACTGCCCACAAAGAAGCTTGATTCGATCATTTACTACGAAAGGTATGTGGTCATCAATGCGGGTATCAAACAGGCCGACGGGGTAAATTACCTTGATTTTCTTACAGAGGATGAATACCTCGATATTCTGGCAAGTCTGCCCAAGGAGAACCAGCTGCTGGAAGATGACCATCCTGACAAATTTATTGCCGGAATGGGTGCCGATGGGCTTCACCAGCTTCTTGGCAGGCTGAACCTTGACGAACTTTCATACTCGTTGAGGCACAAGGCCAGCACAGAGACTTCTCAGCAACGGAAAAATGAAGCGCTGAAAAGGTTGCAGGTGGTGGAAGCATTCCGTGTCTCCAAAAATGTAAACCGTCCCGAGTGGATGATTATCAAAGTGGTGCCGGTGATTCCGCCGGAACTGAGACCGCTCGTACCACTGGATGGCGGACGTTTTGCCACTTCCGACCTGAACGATCTCTACCGCAGGGTGATCATCCGAAACAACCGCCTGAAAAGACTGATCGAAATCAAGGCTCCCGAGGTGATCCTCCGCAATGAGAAGCGGATGCTCCAGGAAGCTGTGGATTCGCTCTTCGACAACTCCAGGAAGGCCAACGCGGTGAAAACTGATGCCAATCGTCCGCTGAAATCACTTTCAGACAGTCTGAAAGGAAAGCAGGGACGTTTCCGTCAGAACCTGCTTGGTAAACGTGTGGACTATTCGGCACGTTCAGTGATTGTAGTAGGTCCGGAATTACAACTGCATGAATGCGGTCTGCCAAAGGACATGGCTGCAGAACTCTACAAGCCTTTTATTATCAGGAAGCTGATTGAACGCGGCATTGTAAAAACAGTGAAGTCGGCCAAGAAGATTGTCGATCGCAAAGATCCTGTGGTATGGGATATCCTGGAAAATGTACTGAAAGGCCACCCGGTATTGCTAAACCGCGCACCAACCCTGCACAGGCTGGGGATCCAGGCCTTCCAGCCGAAACTGATTGAAGGGAAAGCCATCCAGCTACACCCCCTGGTGTGTACTGCCTTTAATGCTGACTTTGATGGTGACCAGATGGCTGTACATCTTCCCCTTGGGAATGCTGCTGTACTGGAAGCACAGATACTGATGCTTGCCTCACACAACATCCTGAACCCTGCCAACGGTGCCCCGATCGCGGTTCCGTCGCAGGACATGGTACTGGGACTATACTACATCACCAAGGCAAGGCGCAGTGAGAAGAAGCATAAGGTACTTGGCGAAGATATGACCTTCTATTCAGCTGAAGAGGTGACCATTGCCTATAATGAGAAGCGTGCCGATCTGCATGCTGTTATTAAGGTAAGAATCCCCAAACTGGGTAGCGAGAACGGTGAGACAGAATTGATTGAGACCACAGTTGGACGTGTTCTGTTCAATGAATTTGTTCCAGAAAAGATAGGTTTCATCAATGAACTGCTGACCAAGAAGTCGCTTCGCGACATCATTGGACATGTACTGAAAATCACCGGTACAGCCACGACAGCCAAGTTCCTGGACGATATTAAAAGCCTGGGCTATGGAATGGCTTTCAAAGGAGGCCTATCCTTTAACCTGGACGATGTGATTATCCCCACTGAGAAAGAAACCTTTGTAACCGATGGTTATAAGCAGGTGGACGATGTGGTTGGAAGTTATAACATGGGTGTGATTACCAACAATGAGCGGTACAACCAGATCATTGACGTATGGACCCACATCAATGCCCGACTGACCCAGACACTGATGAAGCAGCTGAGCTCCGACAAGCAGGGCTTCAACCCTGTATATATGATGCTCGATTCGGGTGCGAGGGGTTCCAAAGAGCAAATCCGTCAGCTCTCCGGTATGAGGGGACTGATGGCCAAACCACAGAAGTCCGGTTCCTCAGGATCCGAGATTATCGAGAACCCGATCCTTTCTAATTTCAAGGAGGGATTATCGGTACTGGAGTACTTCATCTCAACGCACGGTGCCCGTAAGGGTCTTGCTGATACGGCCCTGAAAACGGCCGATGCCGGTTACCTGACGCGTCGATTGGTGGATGTCTCACAGGATGTGATTATCCAGGAGCCCGACTGCGGTACCCTTCGCGGACTGGTGGCTTCTGCCATCAAGAAGAACGAAGAGGTGGTTGAGACACTCTTTGAAAGAATCCTGGGTCGAACCACAGTACATGATATCTATCACCCACTTACCGGCGACCTGATTATTCATTCCGGTGAAGAGGTTACAGAGGAGATTGGGGCGTTGATTGAAGAGTCTCCCATCGAGAGTGTGGAGATCCGTTCGGTACTTACCTGCGAATCGAAGAAGGGAGTTTGCGCCAAGTGTTACGGACGTAACCTGGCCACAGGAAAGATGGTGCAGATGGGAGAAGCTACCGGCGTAATTGCTGCGCAATCCATCGGGGAACCGGGTACACAGCTTACACTACGTACGTTCCACGTGGGGGGTACTGCTTCCAACATTACTTCTGAGTCCAATGTGATTTCCAAGTACGACGGTATTGTTGAAATTGAGGAGCTGCGTACAGTGGTATCCAAGGATCCGGAGACCGGGGACAAGTTGGTCATTGTGATCGGTCGTCTGGCTGAACTTCGCGTGGTGGATAAAAATACAGGTATTGTACTAACCACCCATACCATTCCTTACGGATCCA
>JAGLPR010000265.1 GCA_023137255.1 Bacteroidales bacterium
AGGTGATTGTGGAGAGCCGCGACCGCACCAAGAACCCGCTGATCAGGGTCCTCGACAACAAAGGGGAACTGGTGAAGAACTACAACCTGCCGGTAGGTGCACACATTGCTGTGAGTGAAGGAGATAAGGTGGGTGCAGGGGAGGTTCTGGTGAAGATTCCGAGAGCCGTTGGTAAATCGGGTGACATCACCGGTGGTCTGCCACGTGTGACCGAGCTTTTTGAGGCGAGGAATCCTTCCAATCCGGCTGTGGTTTCTGAGATCGACGGTGAAGTTGAGTTTGGAAAGATCAAGCGTGGTAACCGTGAAATCATTATTACATCCAAAGTCGGCGAGGTGAAGAAATACCTGGTTCCGCTGTCGAAGCAGATTCTGGTACAGGAGAACGACTATGTGAGGGCTGGAATACCACTTTCCGATGGTGCCATTACACCTGCCGACATCCTGGCTATCAAAGGACCCACCAAGGTCCAGGAATACATCGTGAATGAGGTTCAGGAGGTATACCGGATGCAGGGTGTGAAGATCAACGACAAGCACTTCGAGATCATTGTACGTCAGATGATGCGCAAGGTGGAGATTGTGGATCCGGGCGATACCAAGTTCCTGGAGAAGCAGGTGGTTGACAAGCACAACTTCATGCGAGAGAATGACTGGATCTACGGCAAGAAAGTCGTGGTAGAATCGGGCGATGCCCAGGACTACAAATCCGGTCAGATCATTACTGCCCGTAAACTGAGGGACGATAATTCTGTGCTGAGGCGCAAGGACCTGAAACTGATCGAATCGAGGGATGCAGTTCCCGCCACTTCATCGCAGGTGCTCCAGGGGATTACCAAGGCTGCTCTGCAGACCAACAGTTTCATCTCTGCTGCCTCCTTCCAGGAGACCACCAAAGTGCTTAACGAAGCAGCCATATTCGGTAAGGTGGATATTCTGGACGGACTGAAAGAGAACGTGATCGTAGGTCATCAGATTCCGGCCGGAACAGGCTCCAGGGTGTTTAAAAACCTGGTGGTAGGATCCAGAGAGGAGTACGAGCGACTCACTTCGGGTCAGACCGATGCTGAGCCATCAGAAGAGGCAGAAGTATCAGAAACTGAACCTGCACAGGATTAAATTAATTCCAGATGGAAGAGAAAGGCAAAAGCAAGAAGAATCAGATCAACATTGAGCTGAAAGAGGAGGTCGCACAGGGCACCTACTCCAACCTGGCCATCATTACCCATTCATCGTCGGAGTTTGTGCTCGACTTTGTAAGGGTGATGCCGGGCGTTCCCAAAGCCGAAGTAAAATCGAGGGTGATACTTACTCCCGAGCACGCCAAAAGGTTGCTGCATGCGCTTAAGGACAATGTTGAGAAGTACGAGAAGATGCACGGGCCCATCAAGAACATCGAACCCGGGGGACCGGTCGTGCCGATGAACTTTGGGGGACCGGCCGGACAGGCTTAAATCTTTCGGTATATAAATACGAAAAAGCCACCATGCATCTCGCAGGGTGGCTTTTTTTACTTATCAGGGACAAGGCAAGCTATAGGGTCATGAGCGGAGATACTCAGCTGCGCTCAGCGAGGCTATAGTGCCATCTGCCACAGCCGTAGTTACCTGCCGGTATTTCTTCACAATGCAGTCGCCTGCTGCAAATACACCTGGCAGACTGGTCTTCATCTCTGAGTCCACCACAATCTCTTTTCTTTCATTCA
>JAGLPR010000266.1 GCA_023137255.1 Bacteroidales bacterium
TTTAGAGAGTTAAAATACTAAATTGGGGTGACTTGGTCAAATCCAAACTCAATATAGGGTCAGCTGCTGCCCGTGGAATGACTGTGGACGGAGGTTCTGCACAGGCTCACTATAATGCTGGTATTGCCGAAAGTCATGCTTTCTGGGGTGTAACCCTTGATCCTGGCTATATGGCTCATGTGGATGTGGCTTATAATGCAGCCCGTGCCAAAGAGCTGATCGGTACTCAGAAATGGTATGCGCTGTACAACAGGGGTAACGAGGGTTATGCCGTATGGCGTAGCTTTGACTGGCCGATCCTGACCCCTCCCCAGGAAATGTCTTATGAGGACATTCCCATGCGCATGCCCTATCCCTACAATGAACCAGATCTGAATGGTGAAAATTACGACACTGCTGCTTTAGCCATAGGGGGTGATGATGTGCGTACTTTGCTCTTCTGGAATTCCACAATCAGTACTGAGAATCCTACCTCCGGATTCTGATAAAATTGTCTGAAATAATCTCTAAAGACTGCCTCGTAAGGGGCACTCTTTTTTTTATTATCTTTGTCAGCACTAAAATTTTCGGAAATACGACTTATCCATGAGTAATTATTCCATTACCCATCTGCGTGAATTGGAGGCAGAGGCGATCTATGTGATCCGTGAAGTAGGCGCGCAGTTTGAAAAGCCCACCCTGTTGTTCTCTGGAGGAAAGGACTCCATTGTTATGTATCACCTGGCCCGGAAGGCTTTCTGGCCCCAGATAGTCCCCTTTCCCTGTCTGCATATCGATACTGGGCACAACTTCCAGGAGACCCTTGAGTTTCGTGATCAGATGATGGAATCCACAGGAGGCAGAGTGATTGTCAGGCTTGTGCAGGATTCAATTGATTCAGGGAAGGTGGTGGAGGAGACCGGTGTGAACGCGAGCCGCAATGTGCTGCAAACAGTCACCCTGCTGGATGCCATTGAAGAGTTTAAGTTTGATGCTGCCCTGGGCGGAGGAAGACGTGATGAGGAGAAGGCAAGGGCCAAGGAGCGTTTCTTCTCCCACAGGGACGATTTCGGACAGTGGGACCCCAAGAACCAGCGCCCCGAACTGTGGAACATCTTTAACGGCAAGAAGCATATGGGTGAACACTTCAGGGTGTTTCCTCTGAGCAACTGGACCGAGATGGATGTGTGGCAGTACATCTACCTGGAGGAGATTCCCATTCCAAACCTCTACTATACCCATAAAAGAGAGGTATTCAACAGGGACGGTGTCTGGCTGGCAAAAGCTCCTTTTATGCAATTGAAGGATGATGAGTCTTACGAACTGAAGGATGTTCGCTGCCGGACCATTGGGGATATCAGTTGTACAGGGCTGACCCTGTCCACAGCCAATACACTGGAGGATATTATCCAGGAGGTAGCCGCTGCCCGTTCTACAGAGAGGGGAGGCCGTTACGATGACAGGCGTTCGGAGGCTGCCATGGAGGATAGGAAGAAGGAGGGATATTTTTAAATTGCTTGCAATTTAAAAATAGTCAAAAGTCAAAAGTCGAAAGTCAAAAGTTGAAAGAAAAGAATATGAGCAATAAGGAGAATCCGGCACCCGGTTACCTCGATATGGAACTACTGAGGTTTACCACTGCAGGAAGTGTGGATGACGGGAAATCGACCCTGATCGGGCGCCTGTTGTACGATTCGAAGGCAATCTTCGAGGACCAGATGGAACAGCTGGAGATGGCCAGTAAGCGACGAGGTGAGGAGCAGGTTAACCTGGCACTGCTGACCGACGGACTCAGGGCCGAAAGGGAGCAGGGGATCACCATCGATGTGGCCTACCGCTACTTTGCCACCCCAAAAAGGAAGTTTATCATTGCCGATACCCCCGGTCATGTGCAGTATACCAGAAACATGGTTACAGGCGCCTCTACGGCCAACCTGGCCATCATCCTGGTGGATGCACGCAACGGGGTGCTGGAACAGACCATCAGGCACTCATTCATAGCCTC
>JAGLPR010000267.1 GCA_023137255.1 Bacteroidales bacterium
TATTTAAAGAGATACAGCAGCAGTTTGTACCCTTCAAGGAGCAACTGAACATAGGTGACGTAAGGTTCATACCCATCAGTGCCCTGAAAGGAGACAATGTGGTGGACAGGAGCGAATCGATGGATTGGTACAGCGGCCCTACACTACTTGAGATGCTGGAGACTATCAATATCAGGAGTGATGCTGATTTTGAGAACCGCCGTTTCCCGGTACAATATGTGATCCGGCCGCAAAGGGAGGAATATCATGATTACCGGGGATATGCTGGACGCATTGCCGGAGGAGTTTGGAAACCAGGTGAAAAGGTGGCCGTTCTGCCCACTGGCATTGAGACCACGCTTGCGGCCATCGATACCATGACAGGTGAACTGGAAGAGGCCTTTCCGCCACAGTCAGTGACATTCAGACTGGCCAATGACATTGATATTAGCAGGGGGGATATGATTGTTCCTGCCAACCAGATGCCCAAAGTGGGCCAGGAGGTGGACCTGATGGTTTGCTGGCTGGGCGAAAAGCCCATGGTGTTGGGTGGTAAATATGCTATCAGGCATACTACTTCGGAGCTGAGGGGCATCATCCGGCGAGTCGATTTTAAGGTAAATATCAACAATCTTGATGAGAACAGGGATGATAAATCGGTAACTCTGAACGAGATAGCAAAGATTACCATCAAAACATCCAAACCGATCTTTTACGACTCCTATAAGGACAATCACATTACGGGAAGCGTTATCATCATCGATGAAGCCACCAACAATACAGTGGGTGCAGGGATGATTATGTAGGTAGTACCGTTTCCACTCAGTTTCCTTCCTTGATCATGCGGATCACGTCTGCCAGAATGAAGGCGTGGTCAAATGCCAGTTCGGGCAGTTCTGTGAGGCCGAACCATTTCAGATTAGCTGCATCGCTTCCTGCTTCAGGAGTACCCATCTCCTCCTTCCATATCATCACGAAAACCTGGGTAATGGTGCGTCCCCTGGGATCGCGGCCCGGTTTATCGTAAGTATCGAACCTGATCAGCTCTCCGGCTTTGATACCGGTCTCTTCCATCAACTCTCTTCTCGCTGCCTCTTCAAGGCTCTCCTCCATCTCCATAAATCCCCCCGGGAGGGCCCACATATCCTTAAATGGCTGATCCTTGCGTTGTACAAGAAGAATTTCGGGAATGGCTTCCAGACGCAGCACTGCAATATCAGAGGTAACTGAGGGCCTGGGATAATCATAGGTGTATTTCTCCATCGATGCAGTTTACAAGCTTTTGAACAAAAATACAAGGGAGAGGTTAAAAGTTGCAGAAGATATTCTAATTTCACCCCATGAACTGGATCAAGGGCATTGTAAAATTCTGGAAGACCATCCAGATAGTTCTCCTTTACATCATCAGTATTTTGCTGGTTTACTTTATGTTTCCCAGGGAGGGGAAATTCAGGTACGAGTATACCAAAAACAAACCGTGGATGCACGAGAACCTGGTGGCCCCGTTTGATTTTCCCATCTATAAGCCGGACCAGCAGGTACAGAGGGAACGTGACAGCCTCTTGAATAATTCACAACTCTATTTTATTCACGATTCACTCATTGGCAACAACATCGTTGCCACCTTCAATGCCGATTACAGCAACATGGCCTCCTCCATGGGCATCGGAGTAAACATTTCTGACACCTGGACCCTCACAGGTCATGTGATTGCCAATATGCTTGAGGAGATCTATGACCTGGGAATCATTGAGCGGCATCCTGTTCTGGAAGGGAAATCGCCCGATCAGGCGTCGGTGATGGTGGTGAAAAACGGACTGGCAGAAGAGCATCGCATAGCGACATTTTATACCGGACCTTCCGCGTACCAGCATATCCTGAGAGATCTTAAGGGGATCAACCCCGGTTCACTGGCTATTCTGAACAGAATGAACCTGAATGACTATCTGCGACCCAATACACTGTATGATGAGGAGATGTCCATCAAAGTGCGCGAGGCCACCATGGAAGAGTTGGTTCTGACACAGGGGATGGTTCAGTCGGGACAGCTGATCATTGCCAGGGGTGAGCTGGTATCGGGGATCGACTTCCTGATCATTGAGTCGCTCCGCAGAGAGTATGAGTCCAATCCCAATGTTGGGAAAAACTATCTGGTGGTATACGTGGGACAATTGCTGCTGATTACCCTTGTGTTCCTGGCCCTTTTCTGGTTTATCTACTATTTCAGGAAGGATATCCTAACCGGCAGTCGACAAACCTTTTTTACCCTGGGACTGATCGTTGTAATGGTGGGGCTGACCCGTGCAGCTGCCACACACGAGGCGGTCAGTGTTTATGTGATTCCCTTTGTACTTGTTCCCATCTTCCTTAAAACGTTTTTTGACATCAGATACGCCCTGTTTGTCCATATGATTACCCTGCTGCTGGCCGGATTCTGGGTCCCCAACAGTTACCAGTTTGTACTGATGAATTTCCTGGCCGGACTGGTGGGTGTATTCAGCCTGCGCTCTTACTATAAGCGGGGCATACTATTCTATACGGCCACCTTTGTAGTGGCGGCCTATGCCTTTATATACATCCTGCTCTCCATCCTTCAGGAGGGCGATTTCAGTCAGGTTAACTGGATCAATGTGTTGTGGCTGACAGGCAACTCGTTCCTGATCCTCACGGTGTATCCGCTGGTGTTCCTGTTCGAGCGGATGTTTGGATTTCTTTCCGATGCGACCCTGTTTGAGTTATCAGATACCAACCAGCCGCTACTCAGGAAGCTTGCCGAGAAGGCACCGGGAACGTTTCAGCACTCCATGCAGGTGGCCAGCCTGGCCGAAGAGGCGATCATTAAGGTGGGAGGCAATTCACTTTTGGTCAGGGCAGGGGCCATGTACCACGATATCGGGAAGATGGAAAATGCACATTATTTTATTGAGAACCAGCATGAAGGATCAAATCCGCATAATGAACTGGATTTTCGCGCAAGCGCACGTGTGATTATCGATCATGCCATACAGGGGGTGGAAATTGGAAAGAAGCATAAATTACCGGAGAAGATCATTGACTTTATCACGACCCATCACGGTACCAGTACCGTGCAGTACTTTTACCGCTCGTTTATCAATTCAAATCCGGATGACGAAGTGGATATCAGTGAATTCACCTATCCGGGTCCCAAACCATCCAGCAAAGAGAATGCAGTATTAATGATGGCCGACTCTGTGGAAGCAGCCTCCCGTACCCTGAAGGCTTACACCAGTGAGTCAATCTCTGAACTGGTGGAGCACATTGTGGGTCGACAGGCTGAGGAGGATCAGTTCTCGGAGGCGGACATTACATTTGCCGATATCTCCATCATCAAAGATATTTTCAAGAACCGGCTCTCCAATATCTACCACTCCAGGATAGAATACCCTGAATAGACGGCTGATCCATAAGGCAGGGATTATTCAACCAGCTCGATGATTTCGGTATTAGGGTAGGCTGCAGAATCAAATTCAAAGGTATGCTCATCCAGGGACTGGTTCCCCTGGATCTCAGAAAGAATCATGGTGTAAAGAATCCCCTCTTTGTGCTTGAGTTGTATGGCTTCAAGCTTCAGGGAGCCTGGATTGATAAGCATTTTAAGCAACGAGTAGGGTCCGGTTATATCCTTGGGATACAGCTGTATCTCCACCCTCTCCTTGCCCATGAAGCGTGTATTTCCCATGTACTTGTATTTGAAATCGAGGGCATAAGATTTGATGATCCTGATGGGAACCGCCTGCAGGTATCCCGGCTGATTGGGGTCCGGTTCACTTACATATACCTCCTCGGTATCGGTGTTTTGTGAATAGAGCTTTTCGCCGTTGAAGTAGACGATGTATTCATCCAACACGATCTTGTATTTCAGCCCCTTCATCCAGATGACCCCCGCTCCCTCAGCTGAGGTCTCCTGCATCAGATCTTCCCGGATGTAATCCATCCGGATCAGGTAACCTTTGTTCATATCGAACTGGTCCGACACCGCCTGCAGGTACCGTTCTGCTTTGCTGTCCTGCTGACCAAATATGGAAGTTGCTGCACAAAGCAGCCAGACCATAACTATCAGGTTCCTTCTCTTTTTCATGTTTCGGTTCTCCTGGTTTAGCTTAGCTTACTCAAAATCTGTTCCAAACTGAATTCATCCTGCACTAGAACCTGTCTGGCTTTGCTTCCTTCAAACGGACCAAGGATGCCTGTAGCTTCCAGCTGATCCACAATCCTGCCGGCCCTGTTGTATCCCAGGGAGAGTTTTCGCTGGATCAGTGAGGTGGACCCTTGCTGGTGCTGTACCACAAGCCTGGCTGCCTCTTCGAATTTATCATCCCTTTTATCCAGGTCCACATCCGGTCCCGCGCTGCCCCCATCCTCCACGGGATTGAGCATCATCGCTGTGGGGTATCCTTTCTGCTGCCCGATAAAGTCGGTCACATCTTCGATCTCGGGACCGTCAATAAGAGCACACTGCAGGCGAATGGGCTCACTGCTGCTTAGGAAGAGCATGTCTCCGCGTCCGATCAGCTGGTCGGCACCCGAACCGTCCAGGATGGTGCGGGAGTCGATCATCGAAGTGACCCTGAAGGCGATCCTGGCCGGGAAGTTGGCTTTGATCACACCGGTGATAATGTTGGTGGTGGGACGCTGCGTGGCTATGATCAGGTGGATACCGATGGCCCTGGCCAGCTGGGCCAACCTGGAAATGGGGTGCTCAATCTCTCTCCCTGCAGTCATGATCAGGTCGGCAAACTCATCGATGATCACCACGATAAACGGAAGGTACCTGTGTCCTTTGTTGGGATTCAGTTTCCGGTTGATAAACTTGGTATTGTACTCTTTGATGTTTCTGACCTGTGCCGCCTTCAGCAGGTTGTAGCGGTCGTCCATTTCTGCACAGAGGCTGTTCAGGGTGTGGATCACCTGCTGGGTATCGGTGATGATCGCCTCTTCCGATTCGGGCAGTTTGGCCAGGTAGTGTCGCTCAATCTTGGTGTAGAGTGAGAGTTCCACCTTTTTCGGATCGATCATCACAAATTTCAGCTGGGCCGGATGTTTTTTAAAGAGCAGTGATGCGATGATGGCATTCAATCCCACCGATTTTCCCTGTCCGGTGGCGCCGGCCACCAGGAGGTGCGGCATCTTGGTCAGGTCAAACACAAAGGTTTCGTTGGAGATGGTTTTCCCAAGGGCGATAGCCAGCTCCATCTCAGCATCCTGGAATTTTTTGGAGGCCAGGATCGATTTCATGGAGACAATCCTCGGGTTCTGGTTGGGGACCTCGATTCCAATGGTTCCTTTTCCCGGGATAGGGGCTATAATTCTGATACCCAATGCAGAAAGGCTCAGGGCAATGTCATCCTCCAGGTTCTTGATCTTAGAAATTCTGATGCCTGGGGCAGGAACGATCTCGTAGAGGGTGACTGTGGGCCCGATGGTGGCTTTGATCTTGTCAATCTTGATGTTATAGTTGCTGAGGGTCTCCACAATCCGGTTCTTGTTGGAGATAAGCTCCTCGTTGGTCACTGTAGTATCTCCATGGTCATATTCTTTCAACAGACTCAGGGGAGGATATTGGTATTTGGGCAGATCCAGTGTGGGATCGTATTCTCCCAGTGCACCTTCGTCCGGATTGAAGTCATTGGGATTGGTGCCTGAGACATCCTCAATGGTCATCTCCACATCGTCTCTTCCATCAGAGCCCTTCGATTCACGGTCAGTGCCTGCAGCTGCCTGCTCACCGGTATCTCTCCCGGGAATCTCTCCAGTTGTCTCTTCACCCCTGGTCTCTTCGGGCAGATCTGCCTGCTCTTCCGGTTTCATTGTGGTCAACACAAAAGGATCGGCGGCGTCCTCTGAATCGCCTTCCGCGGCTGGTTCTTTACCCCCGGCTTCCCCGGCAGCTTGAAATGGGTTTTCAAGCTCCCTGATCCTCTCCAGGAATGAGGTGGAGAAGAGGATCATGGCAGTGTAACAGATGATCAGCAGGAAGATGGTGCCAAAAGTGCCAATACTGGCCATAAGCCATTTGCTGAGGAAATAACCGTGTTGTCCGCCCGGTCCGCTGCCCAGTAATCCGCCTGCATCTCCAAACATCAGTCCCAGGGTGATGGAGAGCAGTACGATCAGGATCAGGCTGTTTCTGATGCTCTTTCCCGGTTTGACCAGGCGGATCTTGTAGAGCGCCATGGCCCAGATCACCAGAATGGCCGGAAAAACAAAGCTGGCCAATCCGAACCATTTATTAATCAGAAGATTGGATAGCCAGGCGCCCATCTTTCCTCCTGAATTCTCTACCTGGACTTCCGGACCTGAAAATACCTTTGCCCACTCAAAATCCTGGTCCGTTTTCCAGTTCACCAGGTATGAGATCAGTGATAATATCATGAACAGAGCCACCAGCAGGAATACGATTCCCATGGCATATCTAAACCGGTCATCCTTGAAAAAAGCAACCACAGATCCCAGGAAACTGATGATTGGTTTTTTCTTCTTCTTTTTTTTGGCCATTCTCCCCGGATTGCTTATTAGAAACTACGCTAGTATTAACCATCTAAGGTAATAATAACGTAATATGGAAGTCTAATCTTTTGTAAACAGGCTGTTAATAATATCCTCCATGACCGGGCGTGTTACAGCCCTGTATTCATCGGGGATCGTAAATATTTCAGATTCAATGATCCTGGATTCATAGCGGTGGCAGGAGAGTTGCATTTTCAGGTAGCTCAGTTGAATCCGGAATTCTGAAAGTGGTTTGTCGATCGAACGATAGGGCGTGCTCAGGTTGGGCCTTCGCACCGAGAAGTCATCTGTATAGTAAATGCTGAACTTTTCCGCACCGGTATCGACTTCCAAACGTCTGGAGTGGAGTCCCCCGATCACTGATCTCTCACCGGTATTCGTAAAATTAAGATGTTCAGGAGCTACAATGCTGGCTGGAAGTTCCCCCTGGCCGGACCGGTAGTAGACCTTGTTCCCAAAGAAATTAAGCAGGGTAGTCACTCGTTTGTTCTTCAGATCGGCAATCTGGATCAGAGAGAACTGGTTAAAGAATCCTTCAATTTTCGTGAGTGCATAGTGGTCGGTGTACCAGGAATGCATGGTGGAAGGAAGGATTCGGGTAGGAATATCGCCCGCGGTGGCCTCCAGGTATTCAATGTCATATTGAATGTAGTGCGCCTCCATCGTTTCTGGAAGATGGACATTTCGGCGACAACTGTTTACAAGAAGTGCGGTAAGAATTAGGAAGATAATCGGGAGTTTCCGGGACACAGTGAATGGGATTCTGTTTTATTAAATTTAGGCAAATATATTAAATATATGTTTTAGAATCTCTATTTAAGAACGGGCAGAGGAGAGGGAATCTTTAGATTTGCATGGATGAATCAAAAAAACCGGGTGATGAAGAAACTTGCTGTGGTGGCCCTGGGAGGAAATGCCCTTCTCAGGGATGACCAGTTGGGGACCATTGACGAACAGGAGCAGAATACTACCGATACTCTGAAAAATCTACTGTTTTTGATCAGGGAAGGATACGACCTTGTGATCACACACGGAAATGGTCCGCAGGTGGGGAATATCCTGATGCGCAATGACGCAGGGGAGGAGGTGTACGGTATTCCACAGATGCCCCTCGATATTTGCGTGGCAGATTCCCAGGGAGGAATCGGGTACATGATTGAGAGAATGCTCAGGAACATACTGCACAGTCATGGAATCAGCCGTGAAGTGGTTACACTGGTTACCATGGCCCTGGTGGAGGAGAATGATCCGGCATTTCAGAAGCCTTCAAAACGGGTGGGTAAAACCTACAGCCGGGAGGAATCTGACCGGATCGCCGGAGAGAAGGGATGGATTTTTAAAGAGGGCAGTAAGCGGGAAGACGGATACAGACGGGCGGTCCCTTCCCCGAAACCCATTGGGATCATTAATGAGAGTGTTATTGAAACTCTGGCCAGGCAGGGGACCATTGTGGTGGCCTCAGGAGGGGGTGGTGTACCGGTTTACCAGGACGCAGAGGGTCGCCTCAGGCCCTCCGAAGCGGTGATAGATAAGGACCTGGCATCGGCGCTCCTGGGTGCCAGGATCGGGGCTGATGAGTTCTATATTCTCACGGATGTGCCTTTTGTCTTTATCAACTACAAAACTCCTCAGCAGGAGGTAAAAGAGTTTCTGAACCATAAGGATACCTTGGCATACCTGGAACAGGGCATGTTTGGTGAGGGAGATATGGCTCCGAAAATCAGGGCTTGTCTTCAGTTTATTGAAAACGGGGGAGAAAAGAGTGTGATTACCGAAGCATTTAAATTGGAGGACCGGAGCTACGGGACAAAAATCACCATGGAATATGACGAGTAACTTTTTATGCTAATTTTGTTTGATCAATCGCTTATACCCATCCATTATGGCTTTTAACCTGCGCAACCGGCACTTTCTTACCCTGCTCGATTACACCCCTGAAGAGATCCGCTTCCTGCTGGATTTGGGATTCACCCTGAAGAGGGCAAAGTACAGCGGGAACGAGGT
>JAGLPR010000268.1 GCA_023137255.1 Bacteroidales bacterium
GCCCTGGACCAGGGAGCCGGAGTTACCTACCTTGGACCATCGGGTTCACAAATAGGTAATAAGGAGTCCATGAAGGATACTGCCAGAGTGCTGGGGCGCATGTATGACGGAATCGAATATCGTGGTTTTGGCCAATCTATCGTGGAGGAGCTTGCAGAGCATTCAGGGGTACCTGTTTGGAACGGCCTTACCGATGAGTTTCATCCTACCCAGGTGCTGGCCGACTTAATGACCATGATGGAGCACTCCTTCAAACCACTGGAGCAGATGAAATTCTGTTACCTGGGCGATGCCAGGAACAACATGGCCAACTCACTGATGGTGGGAGCTGCCAAGATGGGAATGGATTTTCGCGCCGCTGCTCCGGTCTCTGTTCAACCCGAAGAATTGCTGGTACAGCAGTGCCGTGATATTGCAGCACAGACCGGGGGAAAGGTGACTATTACCGACAATGTAAAGGAGGCGGTGAAGGATGCCGATTTTCTCTATACCGATGTATGGGTCTCCATGGGAGAGCCGGATGAAGTGTGGGAGGAACGTATCAAGCTGCTAACACCCTACCAGGTGAACCAGGAAGTGATTGAAGCTACAGGCAATCGGGATGTGAAATTTCTGCATTGCCTGCCGGCATTCCATAACAGGGAAACCAAAGTGGGTGAAGAGATCTATCAGAAATTCGGATTGGACGGACTGGAGGTGACCGAGGAGGTGTTTGAATCGGAACACTCCATTGTATTTGATGAAGCCGAAAACCGGATGCATTCGATTAAGGCTATTCTTGTTTCTACCCTGGGGGGGTAGAAACAAGAATGTTATAGTGTTTGAATGTTAGATTAAGAGTAAAACCTAACACTCAAACGTTCGCGAAGCGAACCTTTTAACTGCCTGTTTTCTATAAGGAACAGGATAATACAGAAGACTACTTTAGAAGAATAAATGTCGTATATAGAAGAAGAGTATGGTCCCGCACACCATCAGTTTTAATCCCACTCCCAGCATAAATCCAACAAAGGAACCCCAGGCGGCCCTCAGGGCTTCCCTCTCTTTCTTTCCGGTGGAGATCTCCCCGATGTAGGCACCCAGGAAGGGGCCTATGATGATGCCCAGCGGTCCGAAGAAAAGACCCACTACCACTCCGATGGTGGCGCCCCACACACCACGTTTCGATCCCCCAAACTTCTTGGTCCCCATGATGGGTACCACATAGTCGAGGATGGTGACCACAATTACGAAAAAGAGAAGGATCCACAGTGCATTTTCATATCCTGTCCCGCGGTTATCCGCATAACTGGTCCATCTGAGCAGCAGAAAGCCGGCCCAGCTGATGGGCGGACCTGGCAATACCGGTAAAATACTTCCAAAAAAACCTATCAGAACGAGTACCGCACCCAGGACGGCCAGGGTAATATCCATAGTTATCTAATTTGAGATTCCGATAATATCATCGAATGCTGCATAAGCTACACAGAAAGAGAAGGGCATGGTGATTAAAATACCGACTCCGAAGGCAAGAACACCCAGCAGATTGATCCCTGCCATCACCAGGTAAAGCAGTAAGATCTGACCAAAATTACCGGATACGGTTTTTCTGCTTAGCTTGATGGCTTCCGTTGGATCCATATCAAAGAACCAGACGAAAAAGTGTGCAAAGACATAACTTACCGCAAAATAGATTCCCGGAACAATCAGCATGGCCAGTCCGAGAATCACCACCACGAAAACAAGCAGGTTCAGCTTTATCAGCTGACCGAATTTCTCAAATCCTTTGAAATAGTCGGACAATTCAATCTTGTTGCCACGGCTCACCAGGTGGGCCATATGAAAGTAACTTGCAGTGACCGGTCCGCCAAGAAGGAGTGCGCTGATGGGGTTGGAAAAGACAAAAATGCCAATGACGCTGAAAATTATAAACTCTGCAGGTGCTTTTCTGAAAAGGTTGAATCCCACCTGCAGCACATTCTCCAGGGAGAGTCTGTACCCCCCGGAAGCCTCTTCAACCTGCCTGTGAATATCCTGAACAACCTGCATCTTCATTCTTTTCCGAAAATTAGCAAAAAATCGTACATTTATTATAAAAGCTGGTATTTGATGGAGGAGCATGAGAGCCTGTATGAAAAAATCAGAGAGATTCTGGGTGGAAGTCCGGGAAATCTGAAGATCCTTGAACAGCAGATTGATATGGACCTGCAGATGGAGTATTATGATTGTTCCAGGAAGATTCGGGAGGAGAGAGATGAGGTGTGGGCTTTTGAGCACCTGCAGTACCTTGGAGAACCTGGCTACTCGGTGGATGTAAAGAAGGAGATCCTGGCAAGGCTGGCCAGCATAGCGAAAGTGGAGAGCTACAGGGCTATTGAGTCATTTCTGAGCTCAGCCGAAGAGCCCCTGCGTACCTGGGCTATTCTTTCACTGAATGAGAGCCGAATGCTTCTGGAGAGTAAAATCATGGACGAGAATCAGGTATTCATCTCCACAGGGCTGGGAGGAAAGGATGAGAAGTTGCGTTATTTTGTGGTGCTGATGACACGAGGAAGGAGCGATCTGTCTGATACCCAGCAAATGGTCATAAGAAACGAATTCGATTATATTCTGAAGAAGTTTGATGCCGAAGCGGAAGAGTCAAATTTCTCAGGCTCCCTGGCAACTATTTTGCTGCTGCTGCCCATGAAACACTCACTGAAGTCGGTTTTCAAAGAGGCAATCGATGAGTGCAACAAGTATGGCGATTTCCTGAACGACGATTTTATCGTAACAAATGTAAGGGCACTCTCCTTCAAGGAGATAGAGGAATTTCTCGAACGTAGAAATGATCAGAACTAAGCACTCTCCTCGCCAAGATCTTCAAACTCAACATTGGTGAAGTCCTTCTCTTTTTCAACAAGCTTTTCCCCGGGAGCTTCATTGTTAACGCGGTGCTTATTGTCAACCTCGTCAATCTCAATGGGCTGTGGATTGGCCTCCCGGATAAACTCAATAATCTCAGTCAGGCTGTCGGCGAATTTATCAAAATCCTCCTTGTAGAGAAAGAGTTTGTGTTTCTCATAGAAAAACTTTCCGTCACGGTTAAATCTCTTCTTGCTTTCGGTAATTGTCAGGTAGTAGTCATTCCTGCGGGTCGCCTTCACATCAAAAAAATAGGTCCGTTTTCCCGCCCTGACAGCCTTAGAATGGATCTCCTCCCGTCCTGCTGTATCCGTCACAAGCTCATCAGACTTAACATTTCCATCATCAGTCATTTCGTCGGTTTTGGTTAGGGTTTAGCTAGTTCATTTCCAAAAGTGTAAAATATTTTAAACATATTCAAATTTTAACACATTTTAGATTCTGACTAAACTTGCTGTCGAACAGATGTTTTATAGAATAAAATTTAGTGTAAATTTGCATGGTCAATGAGATTTGGTTACCGGTTCTTTTACAAATGATCAGCAGGAGACAATTACGTATTAAAGCGCTGCAATCTCTGTATGCATATTACAAGACAGGCAGAGAGGACATGAGACGTTCCGAAAAGGAGCTGCATTTCAACATCGAGAAAGCTTATGAGTTGTACCACTACCTCCAGCTTTTGATGATCGATGTAGTGATGTATGCAGAATCGAGGATTGAACTTGCGCGGAACAAACGGATTCCCACCCACGAGGACCTTCACCCCAATACCCGGTTTATCGAAAACAGGCTGGTTGAACAGCTGAGAAACAATGACCATCTGCTCCGGTTTGTGGAACTGCATAAACTGAATTGGGTCAATTACCCGGAGCTGACCAAGGAGGTGTACACCAGGCTGATTGAAAGCGAAGAGTATGAAGCATATATGGGGGCAGAAGAGAATGGCTATGCAGAAGATAAGCGACTGGTAACATTTATCTATACCCACATCATTTTTTCCAACGATCTGCTCTACTCCGTCCTGGAGGAGCAGAGTATTTTCTGGAACGACGACCTGGAGTTTATCACCAGCATGATAGTGAAGACATTTAAGAAATTTAAGGAGGAGGATGGTCCCGACAAATCTTTGATGGAGCTCTATAAGAACAAGGAGGACAAGGATTATGTTGTTAAGCTTTACAGGGAGACTATTATTCACCGCGAGGAATATGTGGAGTATATCAAACTAAACACCCGGAACTGGGATCTGGAACGGATCGCATTTATGGACATACTGATCATGCAGATTGCTATTGCCGAACTGGTTGCTTTTCCTTCGATCCCAACCAAGGTCACCCTGAATGAGTACCTGGAGATTTCCAAGTTTTACAGTACCAGCAAGAGCAATATATTTATCAACGGGATACTTGATAAAGTGGTAATGCAGTTGAAGGAGGGGAAGAAGATAGTTAAAACAGGGAGGGGACTGATTGGTGAGAATGATTGATGGAACACGGGCGATTTCAGGGTTTGTAACAGTGCTGATGATTTGGGTGCTGTCAGCCTGCGGAGGACAAAATGTCAGGCAGGAGCCGGTGGATGGTTTGCTGGGGCAATCGGGTCAAAGTTCAGCAGTAGAGCCTGTTATGGTTTTTGATACCCTGGAACACGATTTTGGAACAATCATTGAAGGTGAGAGGGTGGTTTGCTATTTTGATTATGTAAATGGCGGAGGAACAGAACTGGTGATTACCTCGGTGGAGGCTACCTGCGGGTGTACCACACCTGGCTGGAGCAACGAACCACTTAGGCCTGGAGAAGGAGAGAGCCTTGAATTAATTTTTGATGCTTACGGAAGAAGCGGAGTACAGCGCAAGGTGGTTACGGTTCTCTCAAATGCCAGTAACCAGGTTGTTTGGCTGACCATAAAAGCGAATATTATTAGTAGTGTTTAATTTAATATAACAAGTATGACTTTTTTATTTCAGATTTTAAACGGAGGGGCTACACCTGCAGGTCCCGGTGGAGCAGGAATGCAGTCGCTAATTTTTCTGCTACTTATTATCGTGGTGTTCTACTTTTTTATGATCAGGCCACAGATGAAGAAGCAGAAAGATGCCACCAACTTCAGGAATGCATTGAAAAAGGGAGATAAGGTGGCAACTACAGGAGGTATTTACGGCAAAATCACAGATGTGAAGGACCGTACCGTTACTGTGGAAATTGCTGATAACGTTATTGTTAAGGTCGATAAGACAGCCGTTATGGCTGAGCCAACTGAGCAGACCGCGGCCAAAAGGTAAACCAGCAGATTTGGAAAATAGTAAGCTCCAGAGGTGGCCCAGGGTACCAGAGGGAAAAAAACTTCAGTTCAGGAAAAGGATTCTGATGTTTTCTGTCTTTCTTCTAATCTCTTTGTCTATCTGGATGCTCAATGCCCTGAGCAAGAACTATAATTCCATCATTGAATTTCCGCTGATCTACACCGATTTTCCAGAAGACAAGGTATTGGTTGGTGAGATGCCCGGGCACCTCGACATGCAGATCAATGCACATGGATATGCCCTACTGCGGTATAAAATGTTCAGGAAACCGGTCCCCATTAGCTTTAAGATATCTGCTTTCAATCTAAACCGACGGAACGACAGCTCAAGTGCTTATATTTTAACGCGTTATCTGAAAGATCAAATTTCAACCCAACTGCCAGCAGAGCTTCAGTTGCTGGAAATTAAGCCGGACACGCTTCATTTCAAGTTCACCGGCAAGGTAACCAGGAGGGTGAAGGTCAGGCCCGATTTTGCATTTTCTCTGGACAAGCAGTTTACCATCAGGGATGAGATTGTACTTATGCCCGATTCGGTGGATGTTACCGGACCGGACCTGATCCTCGATACACTCGGTTCTGTCTATACTGAAAGAGTTGATCTGGGCTTGCTTACCAGGAATTTCGTTGATAAGGTGAAGTTAGAAGGGATTCCTGAACTGGAGTACAGCCACTCAAAGGTGAATTGTTCCATTGAACTGGAACGGTTTACCGAGATGCAGGTACCAGTCCCCATTGAGGTTCTGAACCTGCCCGACAGCATCCTTCTTCAAACCTTCCCGTCCAAGGTGATACTCACTTGCAGGGTTGGTTTGAGTAAATATGACAGGGTCGATGGTCACCCCTTCAGGGCTGTAGTAGATTATGAACTTATCGATGAGAGGACGAAGGTTTTGAATGTAGCCATTCAGAATCTGCCACTCTACCTGCTCAGTTATGAGTACAATCCAAAGAGTGTTGAATTTTTGAAATCGAGAAAGTGATGTTCCGGGTGGGATTGACCGGGGGAATTGGCAGTGGTAAATCACTGATATGCAGCATTCTGGAAAAGCTTGGTGTGCCTGTTTATTACGCCGATGCAGAAGCAAAGAGGCTCATGAACAGCGACCCTGATCTGATGACTCAGATCGTGGAATTGTTCGGAGAGCAGGCCTACAGGCAGGGAAGCCTTGACAGAAAATATCTGGCAGAGCGTCTGTTTGGGGATGCGGAGATGCTGTCAGCAATGAATAGAGTGGTGCATCCTGCAGTCCATGAGGATTTTAAACGGTGGACAAACCTGCAGAAAGAAGTACCCTATGTGGTGGAAGAGGCTGCCATTCTATTTGAAAGTGGAGCTCATGGGGACCTGGACTATTCGGTGCTCGCATATGCACCGGTTGAAATAAGGATCAGCAGGGTGATGGATCGGGACGGAACAGATCGGGAATCTGTACTAAAGCGGATGGGTCACCAGTTGAGTGAAGAGGAGAAAAAGAAGCTTGCAGACCACGTAATTGTTAATGATGGGCAACAAATGCTTCTTCCCCAGGTAATTGAATTACACAATAAGCTGTTAAAAAGGAAATAATCGACTATGACAAAATTTGGAAAATGGGTCGGACTTGGTTTGGGATGGGCCCTCGGTGGTCCCATCGGTGGGATCCTGGGACTGGCTGTCGGATCGATATTTGATTCGGGAACCGCTGCTACAGGACAGCTCCGTGATGCACGAACACGGACCCTGAGGGGCGATTATGCAGCCTCCCTGATCGTATTGATTGCAGCGGTTATGAAAGCCGACGGAAGGGTAATGAAGAGTGAACTGGACTATGTCAGGCGCTATTTTGTCTCCCGTTTTGGCGAAGATACGGCCTCCGAAGCGGTGGTTATGCTCAGGGACATCCTGAAGCAAGAGATTCCAGTGAGGGATGTAGCCCACCAGCTGGCTCAAAAACTGGATTATTCCTACCGGCTGGAGATGCTCCATTTCCTCTTTGGCATCGCCTCTGCCGACGGTTCGGTGAGTCATGCAGAAAATGAGGTAATTCAAAAAATATCCGGTTACATGAGCATCACCGGTTCTGATTTTGAGAGCATCAGGGCCATGTTTGTAAGTCAGACCGATGCATCCTATAAAATCCTGGAAATTGAACCTACAACTTCTGATGAGGATGTAAAGAAGGCGTTCCGCCGAATGGCCATGAAGTATCATCCCGATAAGGTGAGTCACCTGGGTGAGGATTTCAAAAAGGTGGCCCACGAAAAGTTCAGGAAGGTGCAGGAGGCGTATGACCAGATTAAGAAAGAGCGTGGTTTGAACTAGAAGTGCTATATTTACATCACTTTTTTGATAGGTATGAAGACGATTCAGTTAAAAGACATTATGGCCATTTCAGGCAAAGGGGGACTGTTTAGATTTATTGCTCAGGCCCGGAATGGGATTGTAGTAGAATCCCTGGAGGACAAAAAGAGGCATGTGGCATCTGCAACTGCTCGTGTAAGTTCACTTGAGGATATTGCCATATTCACCGTTGATGAGGAGGTACCCCTGGCGGATATCTTCTTTAAGATTCATGAAAAGGGCGAAGGCAATGAGACAATTTCTCACAAAACTGCTACCGCTGAGCTGAAGAGCTTTTTCGAAGAGCTGGTGCCTGATTATGATGAGGAGCGTGTTTATGTCTCAGATATCAAGAAGGTGTTTCAGTGGTACAACCAGTTGCAACAGCATGACCTGCTGGAGGTGGTGGAAAAAGAGGAGGAAGATATAGATAGCAAGGCTGCAGGCAGCGAAGATCCCGGTGAAAAATCCACCCCGGACAAAACCGCAGAAGAGGAGTCTAAATAGTTTTGGCTTCCTGCCAGATGGTTTCCATCTCCTGGAGGCTCATTTGTTTCAGTGAACGTCCCGATTCAAGGGCTTTCGCTTCCAGGTACTTAAACCTTTTCATGAACTTCCTGTTGGTACGTTCCAGGGCCGTCTCTGGTTCAATATCATAGAGCCGGGCTGCATTAATAATGGAGAACAGCAGGTCGCCGATTTCATCCTCCATTCTCTCTTTTTCCTGGCCGTTGTTCAGTTCGTACTTCACTTCATTGATCTCTTCAATCACCTTATCCCAAACCTGCTCCCTTTGGTCCCAGTCAAAACCGACAGCCCTGACCTTATCCTGGATTCTGTGAGATTTGATCATGGCCGGCAGGGAAACGGGGACACCCGAGAGCACACTCCGGTTCCCCTCCTTCATCTTAAGTTCCTCCCAGTTCTCGATCACCTCATCCGAGTCCTTAACCTCTCTGTCGCCGAACACATGCGGGTGCCTGAATACCAGCTTTGAATTGATGCCGTCCAGTACATCAGCAATATCAAAGGCTCCTTTCTCAGAGCCGATTTTGGCGTAGAAAACAATATGAAGGAGCAGGTCCCCCAACTCCTTTCGTATTTCATCCAGGTCCTGGTCCATGATGGCATCTGCCAGTTCGTAGGTCTCCTCTATGGTAAGGTTTCTAAGGCTGTCAAGGGTCTGCTCCCGGTCCCAGGGACATTTCTCTCTCAGTTCATCCATGATCTCTAACAGGCGTTCAAACGCCTTCAGCTTCTCTTCAGTACTATGCATCCTGTCCTTCTTTGAACTCAACCCTGAGGGTCGAATCTGTGGTTAACTTTAACAAGCCGGCAGCGTTCCCGTTCCTGATGGCAATTTCCAGCAGATTTGCCGAATTGAATATTGCCAGCAGATCGCCAGGCCCGGTTTCATTGTACCGCATATTGATCCGGTCTATCATGTAATGTTTGCTCTGAACGTAAATCTCAAAAGGCTTCCCCCGTCCCACGCGGTCAAATAATTCCCTGGAGATATTGGTAATGGCATTCTGGTAGGAGTCAATGTGAATCACGCTGCCAGTAATGGTGTTCTCCTCAATGGTGGCACGCAGCGGAGTCTGCCTGTCATACTCTTCAGTGGGTTCTCCCAGTTCAGAAAGAGGTTTGCCCTCCGAAAGGGCACAGGCAATCTCGGTGAATAGCGACATCGATATAAAACTCCCAGGCTTTTCTACCGTCTGACCGCGAAGCCGGACCACCAGTTCAGGGTCTGCTCCGCCAAGCAGACCCAGTAAGCCATTGTCGGCACATAGAAAATACTGCTTGTCTTTTCTGGCTCCCAGAATCTGCCCCTCCAATTCGGGCTCTGAGTTGACGGCAATGATGTGAATGGTGTTGTCAGGAAAATGGGGATAGCTGTTTCTTACAACAAATGCTGCCTGTGCCGTGTTAAATGGTTTGATGTGGTGATTGATGTCGATGATGCGTGCTTCGGGACAGGTTGAGAGCAGTTTTCCCTTGAGTGATGCCACATAGTAATCATTTTCGTTCCAATCGGACGTCAGCGTGATAATGTGCATGGGTTTGTGGCCAGGATTTTCTTATTGGAATGTTGGAAAAAACAACTTAATTTGCACATCCAAAATTA
>JAGLPR010000269.1 GCA_023137255.1 Bacteroidales bacterium
CCGGTTGATTTCTATGGTGTAAACAATGTTCGCTTCAATAGATTTATCGAAATTTTTCCTGATATAAAGGTAGTTTCAAGGGGAAATGAAATTCGTCTACAGGGAAAGAAGGAGCGGCTGGAAGAGTTTGAAGATAAGGTGGATCTCTTTGTAAGATACCTACGAAAATTTGAATCTGTAACCCTTCCTGACCTGGAAGACCTTTTGAGTAATTCGGCCAGCAATAAGGTGGATGCATCCGGAAACGACGACGAGGTGCTTTTGCACGGTGACAGCGGTAGAAAAGTCAGGGCCATTACAGTGAACCAGAAACGCCTGGTGGAGGATGGTCTCGACAATGACCTGTTGATAGCGGTGGGTCCGGCCGGAACCGGGAAGACATATACAGCCATTGCTATGGCTGTTAAAGCTTTGAAAGAGAGAGAGGTACGGCGAATTGTTCTGACGCGCCCTGCAGTGGAAGCCGGAGAAAAACTAGGTTTTCTGCCGGGCGATTTCAAGGAGAAGCTCGATCCCTATCTGCAACCTCTCTATGATGCAATGAGAGATATGATACCGGCGCGGAAGCTGATCCAGTTTATGGAGGACGGCACCATCCAGATTGCCCCCCTTGCCTACATGCGAGGCCGCACTCTCGATCATGCATATGTAATTTTGGATGAAGCGCAGAATGCTACAGTCAGCCAGTTTAAAATGTTCCTGACCCGTATGGGACCTGATGCCAGGTTTATTGTGACGGGCGATGATTCACAGGTGGACCTGCCCAAGCATGAAGAGTCTGGATTGATCCAGGCCATGAGGATTCTGGAGGGGATCAGGGGGATCTCGATCATCCGGTTCGATGACAGAGACATCATCAGGCACCGGCTTGTGAAGTCCATTGTAAAAGCATACAATAGTGGATAGTACGCTACAGGCGGTACGATCCCATAAAAGATTATAACTTTAATAAAAGATAGAGCTATGGCCAATGCACTAATGGGAACAAAATTTGACCTGACAGGACAGAAGAACCTGTATACAGGAAAAGTACGTGATGTCTACAACATTGGTGACGACTACCTGATCATGGTAGTTTCGGACCGGATTTCGGCTTTTGATGTGGTATTGCCCAGGGGGATTCCCTATAAAGGACAGGTACTGAATCAGATAGCTTCTAAATTCCTGGATGCAACAGCAGATATTGTTCCAAACTGGAAGATCGATTCACCTGATCCCAATGTTACCGTAGGGCATCTGGCCGATCCTTTCAAAGTAGAGATGGTGATCAGGGGTTACGTGACTGGTCACGCCTGGCGTGAGTACAGGTCAGGAAAAAGAATGTTGTGCGGTGTAGCCATGCCGGACGGACTGAAAGAGCATGACCGTTTTCCTGAACCGATCATTACACCCACCACCAAAGCGGATGAGGGACACGATGAGGATATTTCAAGGGAGGAGATACTGGCAAGCGGCCTGGTGCCCGGGGAGGACTACATCAAGCTTGAGGAGTATACCCGTGCGCTATTTCAAAGGGGAACTGAGATGGCTGCCGAAATGGGTCTGATTCTTGTAGATACAAAGTATGAATTTGGAAAAAAGGATGGTCAGATTGTGTTGATTGATGAGATTCATACGCCCGATTCATCCAGGTATTTTTACGCTGATGGTTATGAGGAGCGCCAGGCGCGGGATGAACAGCAGAAGCAGCTTTCCAAGGAGTTTGTCAGGCAGTGGCTTATCGGCAATGGGTTCCAGGGAAAAGAGGGACAACAGGTACCCAACATGCCTGATGATTTTGTGGAGGAGGTATCAGAGCGCTATATTGAGTTGTACGAAAGCATTACAGGTGAAAAATTTATCAAGGCCGACACCTCAAGTATTGAAGACCGGATTCTAAAGAACATCAATGATTTTATTTCCAAATAGAGGTTTTCTGATCCTCCTTCTGGGAGTTTTTCTGATGCAGTCCCTGGCAGGGCAGGATCCGGTTCAGGTGGAGAGGACCAATAACAAGGTGATCCTTGAGGGCACGGTATATTACATTCATGTGGTAAAACCGGGCCAAACCCTCTATGCCATTTCAAAGGCCTATAACATTTCGCAGAAGGAGGTTGCCATTGAAAACCCCGGGGTGATCTCCGGGGTGCAGATCGGACAATCGTTGAAAATCCCCGTGGAACCCACCATGCAGGATGAAGTGAATACTTCGGATGCGGCAGAACAGGGTGAACTCATTCAGATTCACATCGTGGAGAAAAGGGAGACTCTCTATGGGATCGCCCGTAAATATGGTGTGACCGAGGAGGTGTTGATGCAGGCAAACCGGGGTGTCACTGCAGGAAACCTGAAAACCGGTCAGCGTTTAAAAATACCCCAGGTTGAAGTGCCGGAGGAGGAGCTGGTTTTCAATGAAGAGGGACTTATCTACCACAAAGTACAAAAGCGTGAGACCCTCTACTCAATTGCAGGTTATTACCAGGTTTCGGTGGAGGACATCAGGGTTGCCAATCCTGAACTGGGGTGGGGCGGACCCAAAACAGGGCAGGTGATCAGGATCCCTGAGCCTCAGGTGACCGATCAGCCGCAGTCCATGCACGATACCATTTCCTGGAGTAATTCACTCTATTCCGGATCCACTGTGGAGGTGGAAGATTATGATTATGAAGAACTCTCTTCTGAACATAGCAATGTAAACCGCACCTACCGGGTAGCCTTCTTTATTCCCTTCGATTTCAGAGAACCGGAGCCCCTCGATTCACTTATCAAGGATATTACCTCTGTGACCCGCCGCAACCGGATCACAGAACGGTACATGATGGAGCAGAGAATTCCGCAGTCGGTCCAATTTCTGGAATTTTTCCAGGGAACACTGCTGGCCCTCGATTACATGCAGCAAACCGGGATGAAGCTGGATGTACGTTTTTATGATACCCGGAAGAGCATGGATCATACCCGTTCCATTCTGAGGGATGATTCACTGGAAGATTTTGACCTTTTCGTGGGTCCCTTTTACCCGTTTACACTTGAGATCGTTTCAGAATTTGCCAGAAATCACCGGATTCCGCTGGTGACCCCGTTTAACAACGATCTTGACCTGGTGAGCCGGAACCCCTACCTGTTCCAGTTGAGTCCATCCATGGAAAGGGAGTACAGGGAAGCTGCCAAACTGGTGGCCAGCAAGCATGATTATAATATAGTTTACGTCCGACAGGAAGATTCACTGGATATCGAGAAACATGATTATTTCAAGCAGCAGATCTTCGATGGATTTGATGATTATCACCCCTCTGAACCGGTGGTTTTTAAGGAGGTAATTCTTTCAATGGAAAGGATTATCACTTTAGAACAGACCAAAGAAATTATTCACTCCCTTTCTCCTGATAAAAAGAACCTTGTTCTAATACCCACTAGCAATGTATCTCTGGCGAGCCCGGTTGTATCTGCATTGAGCTATCAGCTTAAGAGTTATGATATTGAAGTATTAGGATCTCCCTACTGGATAGGCACAGATTTCTCAAGCATTGATTATAGGGATTTTCATAAGCTAAACTTGATTTTCTACAGCTCTTTCTGGGTGGATTACCATGACCCGGAGTTGAATGCTTATATGGCAAAATACAGAAGTCATTTTTACAACGAACCCACCATTACCTCTAAGAAGGGGATCAATTACGGGATCGCCGCTTACGACATGACCCTTTACTTTCTGAATGCATTAAGGAGGTACGGTTCCCGGTTTATCCTTTCACTGGATGAATATCGTCCGGAACTGATCCAGGGAAGCATTCAGTTCGACCGCCTCTCCAGGGGAGGAGGATATGAGAACATCAACATTACTTTCTACCAGTTTGCACCGGACATGACCATCCATAAAATTAAAGTCCCGGAGCTGCCGGAGCGAAACTACTTTTTCCGTCCCGTAGATGACTGGAAGAGAAGAAGGTACCTGAACAAGGACCGGCAACGCGATTGATATTCACAAAACAAGGTGCCTCATGAAAATAGCAGGGAATATTCTTCTTATTCTCGTTCTTATTGCACTGGGCTCATGCAGGAAAACAGAGAAAGAGAGACTTGAGACCTATGTGGTGATGGTATCATTCGACATCTTCAGATGGGACTATCCCGACCTGTATGAAACCCCCAATTTTGATCAGATGGCCATCCGGGGAGTGAAAGCTGAGAAGTTGCTTCCATCCTTCCCCACCAAAACATTTCCCAACCATTATACCCTGGCCACCGGACTCTATCCCGACAATCACGGGATCATCAACAACAGTTTTTATGCCCTCGACCTGGATGGTATTTACCGGATCAGTGACCGCGAAATGGTTATGAATCCGGATGCATATTTTGGAGAACCCATTTGGGTCACAGCCGAGAAGCAGGGTGTGAAGTCGGCGTGCTATTTCTGGGTAGGCAGCGAGGCAGCCGTATTGGAAACATCTCCTTCTTACTGGGAGATATATGATGGCAGCGTGCCTTATACAGAGAGGGTCGATCAGGTGATTGACTGGCTGGAGTGGTCCGTTGACAAGCGGCCTGGAATTGTTGCGCTTTATTTTGACGAACCCGATCATACGGGTCATGGTTACGGACCTGTGCATCCGGCTACAGGGGATGTGGTGGCCTA
>JAGLPR010000027.1 GCA_023137255.1 Bacteroidales bacterium
AGGTGAAGGTTCATGGGCAATGATTTCATGATCCAGTTTAAGATTGGCAGCTTTCAGCCCGGAAATGATCTCATCACCAAGTCTGGAATTATGCATAGAAGAAGAACCGGTAAGCAACAACACCCTGCTGCCTTTTGTATTTACGGCACCGGGCAGTTCGCTTCGTTTCCCTTTTCCAAAGTAAATTTCAGGCAGGGAAGAGAACTGAAAAGGGTCAATCATGGGGCGAATATTTACGTAAATATAAAAAAAGGATGATTGATTTGATATTGTTGAATAAAACAGGAACTAATTTATCTCTTTATAGGAATCTGTTGCTATTTTTGAGATTGTTGAATATGAAACCCTAACATAAGACTGAGTTTATGAAAAAGAGCAACCAGCTTATCTATTCCAGGAGAAGGTTCATTGGAACCACTGCCACAGGCATGGCGGGCATCGCCATGATCCCTTCCCTCTCATCGTGTGTAAAACCGGTAGCCGGCAACGAGGTTACCCTTGGCTTTATCGGGCTGGGTCGCCAGGCCATGTTCCTGCTGAATGGTTTTATCAACATTGAAGGTGTGAAAGTTGTAGCCGGATGTGACGTATACGGTAGAAAAAGAACCCGTTTTGAAAACAGGATCAATGAGTTTTACACCCAGGCAGAGCAGAATGTTGAAGTAAAAACCTATGAGAAATATAACGAGCTGCTTGCCAGACAGGATATTGATGCGGTGGTGGTTGCCATCCCCGATCACTGGCATGCACTGGTTGCCATTGCGGCCTGTAAGGCAGGGAAGGATGTCTACCTCGAAAAGCCGATGACCTTCACCATCAGGGAAGGACAGGAACTGGTGAAAACTGTCCGCAGTACCAACAGGATAGTTGGTATCGGAAGCCAGCAGCGTTCTGATCCCAATTTCCAGCACGCGGTAAAGCTGGTTCAGGGCGGATCGCTTGGACAGATTGAGACGGTGAATGCTTATGTGGGAGCACCTCCTACGCCTTATAACCTTCCGGTGGAAGAGGTGCCCGAAGACCTGAACTGGGATCTCTGGCTCGGACCACTTCCGGGAGATATTCATTACAACCAGGAGCTGAATCCCCCCATTACCCTGAATCCCGCACAGGATGAACAGATCTGGGGTGGCTGGCGCTGGTACAAAGAGATGGGTGGAGGATTTACCACCGACTGGGGTGCACATATGTTTGATATTGCTCAATGGGGAATCGGGATGGACGGAAGCGGCCCGGTGGAAGCTGCGCCCATAGGCGATGGCAGCGAATTTATGACCTTCAAATACCAGAATGGAGTCATTCTCACCTCAGAACCATTCAATGAGCAGTTTACCAAAGGAGTGAAGTTCCTGGGAGACAAGGGGTGGATCGAAGTATCGAGGGAACATTACCTGGCATCTGACGATTCGCTGATGCCCCCAGTGGCAGAAGAGGGAGAAGGTGATGTACCTTACGAAACTGCAGGTGGACATCACCAGAATTTTATTGATGCAGTTCGAAACCGAGTGGACCCGATTGTTCCGGTAGAGATTGGACACAGTTCCTGTACAGTCTGTACCCTTGGGAACATTGCATGTGATCTGGGACATCCCATTCAGTGGGATCCTGCCACACAGACCTTTGTGAACGATGCTGAGGGAGCTGCATCGGCTCTTTTGCATTACAAATACAGGGAGCCTTATTCTCTTTAGTCTCTCAGCGACAAATACCTTCGAGATCAGAAAGAGAATTCCGCAAGGAACAGTAACAGAAATAAAACCGATGATCTATGATAGGCTTTGAAGAATTTCTCGGCTGGAAAGCAGCTGGCTCAGTTCCAGATGATATCCCTCCCCTCCTGCAGGCACTGCTGCTTGATGCAGCGGGCGATTGGGACAATGCCCATCGCATAGCGCAGGGAGATGGTTCTCAGGACGGATCGTGGGTACATGCCTACCTGCACCGGATAGAGGGTGACCTTGGAAATGCCTCATACTGGTACCGGAGTGCCGGAAAGACCCTGCCTGAGATGTCGATGGAAGAGGAGTGGGAATACATTGCCATGGCCCTGATAGAAAAGAGCTAAGAATAAAAGTGAGACTTTAGAAGGACCTGCTTAAACGTTCTTCCAGAGCAAATACCTTAATGGCATTCTCCCTAAAGATCTTCAGGATTATCTCCCTGGCCACTTCCTCTGTAAGAAGTCCCCTCTCAATTCTTTTGGCAAGCACCTCGGCCACCACCGATTTCCCAAACTCCAGGGATCCGGTCGATTCTTCAATGAAGGCGCAATCTCCCCCCCAGAAGAACTTGTTATAGGGAACGGCATCCAGCATTTCATCAAGGGCATGCACCGCCTCCTCTCTTGATATCTGCGGAAGCCAGACCAGGTCCAGGTAAACGTTGGCAAACATCTTTCCAAAGGCAGCATATTCTCCGGTCCAAGGATAGCCCCCGTGAAACAAGACAAACTTTGCCCCGGGGTACAAAAGGAACAGGTTATTGAGTTTCACCGGTTTTCCGTTGTCCAGTTGATTCCCGTTACCGGCAAGGTACCCGGTATGGATCTGGATAGGGAGATCATATTCGATGGATTTCTGAACGATCCAGTGAAACATAAAATCCTGAATCATTTTCGCCTCCTTTTCCGACAGGCTGGAGGAAGGTCTTTCGTATAGTTCCCTGGCCGCCTCATAACTTACATCCTCATAATCGAGAGACCTGGAGTATGCCATTGAGTTTTTCACACAAACAGCCCTGCTCTCCACATTCCGCCTGAACAGGTGATCGCAATACACCAGATAGTCATCCAGTGTTTGCATCTTCATGCCCTCTTCACCAGCAAGCTGATAGATCTCCGGTCCCTCCTCTTCCCCGGAAGGTTTGCTGCTTGACTGCATAACAAGAGTATTAATATGGAAAACCAGAGCATAGTGCATTTCATCCACCTCAGTATTGAATGGATTCCAGTACTGATCCAGAAACATAAGTTCAAATCCGGCAGCTTGAAAGGCCTCGTCAAACCATCGGCGGTAATCGGTGTAGTTAGCCTCCACCTCTGTTGAAAGTCCCTCTATGTTGGATTCAGTAAAATAAGGGTCCTGAAAGTCATACAACTTCTGAAATCCCGCCAGGAAATGGCTGTAGTAGCTTGTGTTTCGGGTGTACTCCAGTGCATGTCCGTTGATCTCCCAGTACTCATCCATGGTCATGCTGTCCAGCTGCCCTGAATCGATCCGGGTTCCACCAGCGGAAACCACATCAGACATCAGGTAGGCTGACTGAATAAGATGAGACAATTTGTGGTTCATGGAAGCATTTTCCTCACACCAGCGCTGGTGTTCATGGGTGTTGATTACCCTGATCTCATCGGTATAGCTTTTCAGGCTTTCATAAAGCAATCCGGAATCCTGACTGCACGAAGTAGTCAGACCGAGAAGAAAAAAAGCATAAACACCGAGGGTCGGAATAGATCTGTTTGATGGGCTCATTGTTTGTGATTATTTGTTGATAATGGCCTTAATATACGAAGAGCATGGCGCAAAAAAAAACCTGGCATTAGTTATCCTGCCAGATTTAGAATAAGGTGCGATAATTTGCTATTCTGTCTTCCTCTTGGCTGTTATATCAAAATCGCCTTCAAAATCGCTGAGTGAACCTTTGAATTCGTCGCCGTCAAATGTACCTGAAACCAGGATCTCCTCAGACTCCACCCAGAAGGAAAAACTGATGGCTTTCTTTTTATAAACCACTTTCTCAGCCTCCACTGTATAATACTCATTCAGTGCCATGGATACTTTATATTCCTTGCCATCCTCAGCAATGATCATCGATCCCTTTTCATAGCCTGGCTGTACACCCGGGACTGAATATTCCCAGGTACCTTCAGGTGAAAACTTCTTTGCATACGGTTCAACAGTAAAGGATGATACCAGCACCACCAGCAACAGGGCAATCAGACCCCTGTAAACATTTTTGTAATTCATAATCAGATCAATTTTTAGTAAACAATACGAACGTCACTTAATTAGATTAAATATCGCAATTTATAAGCATATAACGTCCAAACAATTCTTGTATTACAACGTTTGAGTGCTAAATAGTATTGTTTATATATCTTGTCGACCGAAAAAAGAAAAACCAGGATGAACAGGCCGGTCCTCTTTTTAATTGCCATGTTTCTTGTGATCCCGCAATTGCACGGACAGGAGGGTAATTACGTGGTAGAGAATTACATCAAGACCGAATACCAGGTGGAGATGCGAGATGGAGTGAGACTTTATACCATCGTTTACACACCCATAGACAAATCGGAAAAGTATCCATTCCTGATGCAACGCACTCCTTACTCCATTGGTCCGTATGGTGACAGGATGCGTGGCAGGCTGTCGTCCAATGACCTTCTGGAGAAGGACAAATACATCTTCGTTTTCCAGGATGTGAGGGGAAAGTATATGTCTGAAGGGGAATATGTAAATATGCGGCCTGTGCTCTCCAGTTATAAAAGCAAACAGGATGTGGATGAAACCACCGATACCTGGGATACAGTGGAGTGGCTGATCAATAACATCGATAACAACAACGGGGAAGTGGGTATGTACGGGACCTCCTACCCCGGCTTTTATGCAGTAATGGGAAGCATCAACGCACACCCTGCCATGGTCTGCACCAGTCCCCAGGCACCCATTTCGGACTGGTTCCTCTGGGATGACATGCACCACAACGGGGCCTTCACCCTTCCCCTCTGTTTCAATTTTTTTCAGTCTTTCGGTCAGGACCGTCCGGAACCAACCACCCGAAGAGCTCCCCGCCTGCAATACCCATCAGCGGATGCCTACCATTTCTTTCTGGATCTTGGACCGGTTAAGAATATCAATGAGAAATATCTGAAAGGTTCCATCGACTTCTGGAATAAATTCACAGAACACCCCGATTACGATGCATTCTGGCAGTCCATGAGCACCCTTCCCCACCTGGTGGATATTTCTCCTGCGGTGCTTACAGTGGGAGGTTGGTACGATGGCGAGGATCTTTCCGGTGCCCTTCACACCTATAAGGCCATAGAGGAGAACAATCCGGACGCTGTCAATATGCTGGTTATAGGTCCCTGGACCCATGGTGGCTGGGGTTATCCTGACTATAACAATCCAAGCAGGATCCCATTCAAAGAGAAGGATAAGTATTTCTACCAGCATGAGATTGAATACCCGTTTTTCAGCCACTACCTGAAAGGAGAGAGAAATCATAAACTTCCCGATGCATGGGTGTTTGAAACTGGCTCTGATGAGTGGAGAAGTTATGAAAACTGGCCCCCGGAGAATGCCATTGAGAAACAGCTCTGGCTGGATGAAAGTGGAACACTCTCCTGGAGTGCCCCTGAGAAGGAGGGCGAAGCCTTTGATGAATACATCAGTGATCCTCATAAACCTGTACCCTATACTGCTCCCTTCCTTAGCGCACGATCGTTCTACAACGGGCAGTACCTTTCAGAGGACCAGCGTTTTGCCTCCACCCGAACAGATGTACTGGTTTACACCGGAGAGGTAATGGAAGAAGAACTGACCCTCACCGGACCGGTGGAGGTGGAACTGTATGTCTCCACCACCGGAACAGATGCCGACTGGGTGGTTAAGTTGATTGATGTTTTTCCGGACAATGCCAGCCAGAGGGGGTTGAATCAGCGCGAAATAGAGGTGGGCGGATACCAGATGCTGGTACGTGGAGATATCTTCAGGGGAAAGTACCGCAACAGCTTTGAGCACCCCGAACCCTTTCAGCCCTCAGAGGTGACCAGGGTGAAGTTTGTGCTTCCCGATGTGAACCACACTTTCCAAAAAGACCACAAAATAATGGTTCAGGTACAGAGCAGCTGGTTTCCGCTGTTTGACCGTAATCCACAGACCTTTACCAACATTTATCTCTGTGGAGAAGAGGCTTTCCAGAAAGCCAGCCACCGGGTATACCGCTCCACCGAGCATCCCACCAATCTTAAGATTCACGTTTTACCCCGATAAATAACAAACAACAACCTTAACAGAATTCTGATCTTCAGGATCGAACTTCTGAGAATTGAATAAAAACAACTATAAGTGCCTGAAAACCAAAGGGGGACCCTTCTCAAGATCCCCCTGGTAAATAAGATTTTAAGCGCAAATCTTAAATAATCATTTACCAGCATAAGATACGGAGATTTTTCCATTAGGTTACATTTATTTTGTGTTTACCTACTTTAAATAGCATTTCATCTACATATTTACCCGATTCGTCATCTCCCCAGACCGGCCTAAAATGCCCTAAAACCTTTACCCCCGCCCTTATACAGACATTTTGCTCATTTCATGGAGCATTGAATTGCATTCATCAAAAGAATGATAAGATCCTACCTTGATATTTGTCTCATAATCACTACCTCCATAACTTGTGTAAACTGATAAAACAAACGGACCGGCATTGTCAAGTGTATACTAAGATGTGATGAAGGTTGACTTAATGTCTATATTGTTAATAATCAGTACTTTTTGTTTAACTTCTCTGAACGCTCAGACGGAAGCTGGAACTGATTCGCTCAAAACTCAAATTATCCAGCAAACCAGTCAAGCCATTGATCCTCTGGATCTGGAGATTGGCGAGATGGTTTTCGATGAAACCATTACTAAAGTGGGCCGGGACTTTTATGAGCTTTTCTTTAACATCTGGAGCAATCCAACCCAGATTAAGGACTTCTCCATCACCGTACAGGAGAGGCCCATGCCTGGTGTGGGTACCCAGATAACAGTATTGATTGACGATTTTGAATTGGTGAAACAGTTTATTCGCCCCAACCAGGAGATGATCGAGATGTTAGCAGAGTATACCGTGGGCCGGGCTACACAATATTTAGTGAATTACCAGGAGATACAAGCACAATTACAAAGTGCTGATCAAACTGGCACAGGGATTTTTTGACGGGTTTTTGAAGTATTTTGAGCGCAAAAATTAAATAGTCACTAGCATGAAAAAGCTTTTGATTTCGGCAATACTCTTTATTGCCTTCTTTCAGGTCGGAGCCCTGGCCCAGGATTTTGTATATCAACCCATCAATCCTGCTTTTGGCGGGAATCCATACAACTACAGCTGGATGCTAGCGCAGGCACAAGCCCAGAACATGTTTGTGGAAGAAGATGCATATGCTTATGGAGAAGAAGATCCACTGGCAAACTTGCAGGATGATATTAACCGACAGGTGCTCAATTCAATCACTCAGGAGTTTTATCGCAACCAATTCGGGGAAGACGGGCTGACAGAAGGATACTACAAGTTCGGTTCTTACGAAATAGACATCTCACCCATTTCAGAAGGGATGCAGGTCCGGATCATTGATATTTTTACCGGAAGTGAAACCACAATTATTATACCTTATTATTAGATGAAGCGCACCTTTACATATTTCCTCTTCTTGTTAGCAATGCTTTTGCAGTTTGCATGTGCGCCTATGATGAAGCAGCCCATGAAGACTTCAGAAGCAAGGCTGGGGGCCAATTCCAAGGCCTATGAAGATATGCAGCTTCTTCCTGAGCCCAAGGAGCCGGTGGTTGTGGCTGTGTACAAGTTTCGTGATCAGACCGGGCAGTATAAACCTTCGGAGATTGGGGCCAACTGGTCCACAGCAGTCACACAGGGTGCTACCTCTATTTTGCTGGAATCTCTGGAGGAATCGGGATGGTTTATTCCCATTGAAAGGGAAGGCCTTAGCAATCTGTTGAATGAACGGAAAATCATTCGATCAAGCAGGGCTGCTTTCAGTGCCCAGGACCCAAGCCAAGCCCAGGACCAACTCCTGCCCCCCTTGCTGTTTGCTGGCATTATCCTGGAAGGGGGAATTATATCTTATGAAACCAATGTAATGACAGGAGGAGCAGGTTTGCGGTATTTCGGAGCCGGAGGATCGGGCGAATATCGCGAAGATCGCGTTTCAATCTACCTAAGGGCCATTTCAACCTCCAATGGTCGTATCTTAAAAACTGTCCATACCACAAAGACCATCCTGTCGCAAAAGATGGATGCCGGAATATTCCGCTATGTCTCATTGAAACGATTGCTGGAAGCTGAAGTGGGGTTCACTTTCAATGAGCCTTCGGGCATCGCTGTTCAGGAGGCCATTGACAAGGCTGTTCATGCACTGATTATTGAAGGAATGCTGGATGACCTCTGGGAGGTAAAAGATACTGAGGACCTGAATACAGCGGCCATCAGGGATTATTTGGATGAAAAAGAGGAAAATGAGCATACCGACTACCTGGGTTTTCAATCCCTCCCCTATCGCTCGGGATTCAAATTGGGACTGGCTGGAGGCACCATGACTTACGACGGGGATTATCCCCGGGGCAAAATTGGTCCCATGGTGGAATTCAGCCTGGGTTTCTTCCAGAATTCATCATTCTCCTTCGATATAGGGATCGGAGCAGGAAAGTTAGCTACGAGGGACTTCTACAGCACCTACGTCCAGCACACCAGGTTAAATATAAGATACAGGATGTTGAACGATTACAAATCCACACCATATTTAGAGGCAGGAGGAGGTTTCCTGCTGAACCTTGGAGAGAATCCCTTCGGAGAGCGTACCGAAGGAACAACCATGAACAACAACGGCTTTGCGAATGCCACCATTGGTTATGAATTCATGCCCTCACAAAGAACGGGAATTGATATCAGTGCAGGGTATTACTGGCTGTTTAACGACTATATAGACCAGATGGCACAGGGAAAGTACAACGATTTTTACTGGACCGTGAAGCTGGGTATTAACTTCTATTTAGGAAAATAATTTAATGCGCAAATCTTTAAATATTCTTTTACTAATCAAAATTAAAAGTTATGAAAAAAACAATTTTTATTTTGACTTTGCTTCTACCATTTGGCCTTCTATGTGCTCAGAGTAACGTAGATCAGCTGGGGGACGGCAACTTTGTTAAAGTCACACAGGTAGGAGAAGATAACCTCTCAAATGTCCACACTTGGGGATCGTACAATGCTTTCAGTTTTGTCGATCAGGCGGATGATGGAGTGAATAATTCTTACGTGTATCAGGATGCAGACGGAAATTCTGTTAATGTGAGTCAGACTACTGATTTGACCGGATGGTTGGATGAAAACCTGACAGTCATCGACCAGGATGGAGACTGGAACTCTGCTAAGGTTACTCAAATTGGTAATGAGGCCACTTGGTTCGGATCAAAGCGTCTTGCCTTTATTGATCAGGATGGAGATGAAAATGAAGCCGATGTGACACAGGATGGCAAATGGTTAACTGCAGACATCTTCCAGGGGGGAAATGAGAATGAAGCCATCGTGGATCAGGAAGGTAATGGTGTACTTTCTCTTACCATCCAGGAAGGAAATAAGAATGAATCCGACGTGACTCAAGTTGGTAATGTATTATTTACAATCGTCGACCAGCCTGGATACAGGAATGAAGCCGATGTGGAGCAGGGAGGTTTACTCTTAAACGCAGATGTCTTACAGCATGGAAGCAGGAATGATGCCGTTGTGCAGCAGGTTGGTAGTTTGCAAAATGCAGACATCGAACAGTATGGAAGTAGAGGTACTGCCAAACAGTACCAGGGTAAAGATAAATATTATGCTGCGAATTCGGCGGATGACAAGTACAATGATGCGAAAATCTATCAAGGAGGCAATGTGTCGTGGGGAACCAAAGCTATCCAGTCCCAGGAGGGCCAGCAAAATGATGCAAATATTTACCAGGATGCCGGTCTTTGGAGTAAGGCTCAACAGATTCAGGTCAATGACGAAGAGGGTTATACATGGCCCCTTGGAACCGATGTCAACCAGGCTGATATTCAACAATTTGGTGGTGTACTAAACACTGCATACCAGTTACAGTATTATCCGGGCGGCGATACTGGTGCCGACCCCAATGTAGCTAATCTTGTGCAAAATGGAAGCTTGAACTATTCCCAGGAGGTTCAGATTGGCGGAGATAATGAAAGTACCGTAAGTCAAGTTGGCAATGTAAATATAAGCGCTGTTTATCAGAACGTAAATGAAATAGGGGATCCAGAGTTTTCAGGTTTACCCTGGCCCTTAAGTCTGGATCACTAATTCAACACTCTAATGGCAATACAAGGCAGATGTATTTGCTTTCGATAAATAGAATCATTGTTTATATATACCTCTCCGGTGTGCGCATTCACCGGAGGGTATTAAAAAAATAAAGATGGAATACATCAATAAATCTGCAATTGGAGTGGTATTCGCTTTTTGTTGTTTGCTGTTGATGGTTTCATGGACTGCATTCGGCCAGGATCCAGAACCACTTCCCGAACCGGGTGAATACCCTGGAATGGGTACAATAGGTGAGATATCAAGTGAGATCCACGAACTGAAAACCGAACTGAATATGTCTGACCTGAACAGGATCACCATTCAGCAAATGGGCGATATGAACAAGGCCTTTATACGGCAGGTTTCAGGTGACAATCCGAACCTGGTAAAAGTCCACCAGGATGGGTTCGGAAACCTTTCCGATTTGACTCAATCGGGTAAAAACAACGCAACAGATATTACCCAGAATAAATTTTTCAACACTTATACAGGAACTCACACTGGCGATAATATCACCAACAAAGTGATCCAGGATGGATATGGAAACATGATCCACCAGGATCTGAATGCAAGTTTTCTGGATTTTGAGATTATGCAGTCTGGAATTGGTCATAAGTTATTCCAAATGGAAACCAGGGATGACATCGGATACAAAGTGATCCAGGAGGGAAGTGTGGGTATGGAGATCCATATTTCGCAGGGCAATATTTATAAATAATAAACCTCTTCCCAGTAATAAGGGGATGATAATATACAGTATATATATCTTATTTCAGATACCATGATGTTCTGGGCTATATATTTGAATGATAAATGGATAGCTACTGGAAGGGGAGTGTTAATGATATAAATTGATTATGCTACGATATATTCAACTACGGTCCGCAATCCTGATTCTCTGTACACTATCCATTGCCGTATTCTTTCAAGGATGCTATGAAGATAAACTGGATGTATATTCAACAGGTATCATGGATGGATCTGTCCTGGATTTTACCTCTGAATTAAATCTGAGCGGAGCTGTTCTGACCACTAATCCACCCACAGTTTCTGTGGTCAGTGACAGTGCTGGCTATTTCATTTTCAAAACCATTGATGTGGGAGATTACAACCTGATCGCCAGGAAAAACGGATATGTTTCTGAATCGGTAGCAGTTTCAGTACAAAAAGACAAAAGCACCACTGTGGTGGTCCTTATGGAGAGAAGCAGTGTATATAACGACCCTCCTGTGTTTACTGGATCCTTCACTCCAGGAGTTGAACAAACCAATCAGCCGGTTGACCTAACTTTTAGCTGGACAGCCATTGATCCAAACCCTGAGGATAGCGTGATGTACGATGTGGTATTATATGAATCCAACCAGGAAGATTCTTGGGAGTTTAACGGACTCACCGATAGCACACTCTATATAGAAAACCTCAGGTTCAATACTGTCTATTTCTGGCAGGTGACAGCCTCCGATCCCTATGTTTCAGTGAACAGTGAACTACTTAGTTTTAAGACCATGCCACTACCTGACAATGAATTCAGGTTCGCAAGGAAGATCGGAGATGGATTTTATGATATTTACTCTGCAAATTCTGTTGACAGCATCCAGGTTCATCTCACAAGAAATACCCAAGATGAATGGCAGCCAAGGTTGAGCCCCTTACGGGACAAAGTGGCCTATGTGTCACATTATAACCTGGAACCACACATTTTTACCATGAACACAGAAGGGACCGATCAAAATAAAATCTCACGGAGGCCCATTACCGGTTATCAGAATCCCGGACGAGGATTAGCCTGGACAGCCGATGGTGAAAGGATTTTATATGCCAATTATAACCGGCTTTCCTTTATTCAGCAAAACGGCACTGTGGAAGGTGTTATTACCACCGCTCCGGCAAACAGGCATTTCAGAGATATTGACTGCTCGCCTGACGGGAACATGATTGTAGCTCTGACTGTGGGGGTTAATGCAGACGACTCCGAAATATACCTGATGAACTCCGATGGAAGTAATCCGATCGTACTGGTAAATAACCTGGCAGGAATCATCGAAGGTCCCACATTCTCCATAGATAGCAAAAAAATACTGTATACCAGAGATGTTTCAGGATACTCTTCGGGCACGAACCGTCAACTAGATGCCCATATCTTTACGATTGACATCAACACCTTGGTCATCACAGATCTTTCCATTGATAAAGTAGACGGAACCAATGACACCCAGCCCCGGTTCTCACCCAATGGCGCTGAAATTATTTTTGAAAATGCCTCCAATGCTCCTGGTTCAGCGAAATCCTTATGGACCATGAGCTCCTCAGGAGAAGACAGGAAGGAAATAATTAAGAATGCGGAGATGCCCGACTGGAGGTAATTCATCCTGCAATTCCGTAGAAAAGTCCAGGGTTGAACCCGAGTTCCAACAAATTGTCCTCGATGTGGAAACCAGGTACCAAGCAATGCATGAGAGGATCAGGAAGTGGTGGTAGGAGAATGATATGTTGTAACTATCCGTAGGTAAATTTCCCACCGGGTTATCTCAGGGAATTCCGGTTTTACTTTTTGATTTTTATTTTGGGATTTTCTTATTGTGTGGGAACCTGATGCATCGGATAAACTATGATTCAATGAATTAATATTTCAAAATTCTATGAAAGAAATTTTCCAAAGTAAAATCCGGTGGACTAATATATCAGCTTTCCGATTCTTTCTCTTTTAGTTGAAATCACTTACATTTACTTAAACTTCCAATCCAATAGAAATCATGAAACCTTACTCAGTAATCATCTTATTTCTATCACTTAATGGAATTCCGAATCAAATCGCTGCTCAGCAAACGCCCATAGGAGTTGCCACACCTTCAATTCAGGTCGTTTGTACCAATGATGCTATTACTACCATTGTTTTGAGCACAAGCAATGGAATGGATGCTGGAACAACTTATGCATGGAGCCGGACCAACACAATAAATGTCCAGGGCCTGTCCGCCAGTGGTACAGGAGATATCAATGGGACTCCGCTGAATGGTACTTCAAGTTCTCAGCTGGTAACCTACACAATTATCCCTACCAATGATGGTTTTGATGGCGATCCATTTGAAGCAATAGTAATAGTAAATCCTGCAGGGCAGGTAGATGATCCTGCTGACCAGGTGGTATGTAACCAGGAAATCACAGCTGCAATTAATTTTACTACAATTAATATTGGTGGAACAAATACTTATACCTGGACCAATGACACTCCATCCATAGGACTGGTCACTTCAGGCAGTGGGAACATCCCATCGTTTGCAGCGATCAATACTGGATCGGTCCCGGTGATTGCTACGGTCACAGTGACCCCGCAGTTCACCAATGGCGGTGTAACCTGTGAAGGGCCAACAGAGGACATCACGATTACAGTAAACCCAACAGCCCAGGTTAATGATCCACCAGACCAGGTCGTATGTAATGCAGAGAATACCGCAGATGTTATTTTCACAACAGATCGCACGGGAGGTTCTAATACCTATACCTGGACCAATGACACTCCATCCATAGGACTGGCCACTTCGGGCAGTGGGAACATCCCATTATTTGCAGCAATCAATACTGGATCGGTCCCGGTGATTGCTACGGTCACAGTGACTCCACATTTTGAGTATGGTGGACTTACGTGTGATGGACCGCCTGAGACCTTTACCATCATCGTTAACCCTACAGCCCAGGTAGATGATCCCGCAGACCAGGTGCTATGTAATACTGATCTTAGCACAGTTTCATTCACGACTACTACCAGCGGAGGTACAGCGACCTATACCTGGGTAAACAATACCCCGGGCATTGGGTTGGCAGCCAGTGGCGGAGGCGATATCTCGTTCATCGCAGTTAATACCAGCACTGCACCTGTGGTGGCCACGATCATAGTGACTCCGCACTTTACTTTTGACGGTCATACCTGCGACGGACCAACAGAGGAATTTACCATTACTGTGAATCCAACAGCACAAGTAAATGATCCTGTGGATCAGGTGGTATGTAACACAGAGAACACCGCAGATGCTATATTCTCAACTGATCGTACAGGAGGTTCTTATACCTATACCTGGACCAATGACACTCCATCCATAGGACTGGTCGCCTCGGGTAGTGGGAACATCCCAGCCTTTGCAGCGATCAACGCTGGATCGGTCCCAGTAATTGCTACGATCACAGTGACTCCTCATTTTGAGTATGGTGGACTTACGTGTGATGGACCGCCTGAGACCTTAACCATTACGGTGAATCCTACCGCCCAGGTTTATGATCCTGCGGACCAAGTGGTATGTAATACATATCTTACCACAGTTACATTAACGACCACTACCAGTGGAGGGATAGCGACCTATACCTGGGTGAACGATACCCCGGGCATCGGGTTGGCAGCCAGTGGCGGAGGCAATATCTCGTTCAACGCAGTTAATACCGGCACTGCACCTGTATTAGCCACGATTATAGTGACTCCACACTTTGCTTTTGACGGTCATACCTGCGACGGACCCACTCAAGAGTTCACCATTACTGTGAACCCGACAGCGCAGGTAAATGATCCTGTGGACCAGGTGGTATGTAATACGGAGAACACAACCCTGCTTACGTTTACTACAGATCGCACCTTAGGTACTACTACCTATACCTGGACCAACGACACTCCATCCATAGGACTGGCCGCCTCGGGCAGTGTGAATATCCCAGCCTTTGCAGCGATCAACACTGGATCGGTTCCGGTAATAGCTACAATCACTGTGACTCCTCACTTTACTTATGGCAGCCATTCCTGTGACGGACCACCCCAGGCCTTCACCATTACTGTGAATCCGACAGCGCAGCTAGATGATCCTGCAGACCAGGTGCTATGCAATACAGAGAACACAGCCCCAGTTACGTTCACCACCGATCGTACCCTGGGCCTGACTACTTACACCTGGACGAATGATACTCCTTCGATAGGACTGGCCGCATCAGGAAGTGGTGATATCCCATCGTTTGTGGCTATCAATTCTGGATCTTCACCAATGGTGGCTACTATAACAGTGACACCGCACTTTACATATGATGGACATACCTGTGACGGTCCCACACAGAGCTTTATCATCATTGTAAATCCAACGGCTCAGGTAGATGATCCCTTGGATCAGATAGTGGATAATGGTGCAAATACCGCAACAGTCTCGTTTCTGACTGATCGTACTGGAGGTACAACTAGTTATACATGGACCAATGACACACCATCGATAGGGCTGGCTCCCTCTGGCAGTGGAGACATACCGTCCTTTTCAGCAACCAATGCAGGCTTATCACCTGTAGTTGCTACTATTACAGTGCTCCCGCACTTCGCCAACGGTGGTATAAGCTGTGACGGACCAGTACAGGATTTTACTCTCACGATAAATCCTTCAGCTCCAATTGCAAATGCTGGTTTGGATCAGGAGATCTGTGGAATTCTAAATCTCTCTTTGGACGGCAATGATCCTTTACCCGGGATTGGCACATGGACTCAGGTGAGTGGTCCTGGCACAATTTTATTCGGAGATGTAAATACATACAATACTTCAGTTTCAGCCACAATTTATGGCACATATGTGTTACAATGGGCAATTACTTTCGATGGTGTCACCACGACTGATGAGGTAACTATAATATCGAATGAGGACCCGGTTCAGGCTTCTGCCGGTGTTGATCAAATATTATGTGGCTCACTAAGTTCTGCCATGGAAGGAATTTCACACATTTACCAAGCTGGTAATGAGCCGGTAACAAGCATAAGCCAATGGAGTTATGTGAGTGGACCTGATAACAGTCCGGTTTTCAGTGACGATAGTTCTCCTTCTAGCGATATTACTGTTTCAGCGTATGGTTCATATGTATTCCGATGGACTGAAACAAACGGGAATTGCCTTCGTATAGATGATGTTAATATTGATTTTTCTGATATCCCCAATGTCAGTGGTGGTTCAGATCAGGAGGTGTGTTACGGTGTATCTGTTACACTTACAGGCACTGGGGATGGAGCAATTTCGTGGGATCAGGGGATTGTAAACGGATCTCCTTTTATACCCACTGAAACAAGAGAATATCATGTAACTGTGTTGAATGTCTATGGATGCTCGAATAGTGATACAGTTTTAGTAACTGTTAATCCGTTGCCGGATGTTGATGCCGGCCCCA
>JAGLPR010000270.1 GCA_023137255.1 Bacteroidales bacterium
GGCATTTCGTCGGGATATCCCACGGTCACTGTAGTGATGGGTACCACGCCTTTGGGCAGGTCCAGTACCTCAATGATCTTCCCGGCCATGTAAGTAGTGGTTCCAAGGTAACAGATTCCCAGTCCGGCATCCTCAGCAGCCACGCATACATTTTGGGCCACCAGCAGTGCATCAATGGCCGCAGTGAAGAAGGAGAGAAAGTTGTCGTAGCCAGGTTCGGCTTTGTTGAGCCGGCACCATCTGTTAAATCGGTTAAAGTCGGCACAGAAGGTAAGCACCACCGGGGCCTCCTTCACCATGCTTTGGTTGAAGTGGCAGGGAGCCAGTTCTTCCTTGATCCCCTCTTCGGTGGTCACTATAATGGAGTAGACCTGCATGTTGCCGGTGGTGGAGGCTCTGGTTCCGGCTTCCAGGATGTAATCGAGGATCGGGGTAGGAATGGGATCGGACTGATATTTCCTTATGGTCCTGTGGTTAAGTAATGTGTCTGTCATGGAGCATATATTTCGAGCAAAAATAGTGATAATAACCCGGGATGAATTATTATTTTTACCCTTTCATAATTATTACTAAACCCCGTCATAATGAAACACTTTTCCATTAACAGGTTTGCACTGTTGCCTGTAGTCATTGCAATGGCCTTGCTGTTCAGCCCGGCAGAAATAAACGCCCAGAAGAAGAAAAAGAATAAAGAGGAGAAGGTTGAAGGAGTTGATTCCAAACTGCTCTCCGGTCTGAAATGGAGAAGCATCGGTCCGGCCATGGCCTCGGGCCGGGTGGCAGATTTTGCGGTAAATCCCGAAAACCAGAGCGAATGGTATGTGGCCATCGCATCGGGCAATGTATGGAAGACCATGAACAACGGAACCACCTTTGAAGCTGTATTTGATAAATACGGATCTTACTCCACAGGTGTGATCACCATGGATCCCAACAATCCCAACCTGGTCTGGCTGGGAACCGGGGAGAACAACCACCAGCGTGCCCTGGGATACGGCGATGGGGTCTATAAATCGGAGGATGGCGGCGAGTCGTGGAAGAACATGGGTCTGAAGGAGTCGCGTCACATTGGAGGGATCGTAGTAGATCCAAGGAACTCCAGTGTGGTTTTTGCGGCGGCTGAAGGATCGGCCTGGGGGCCCGGGGGGGAACGCGGACTTTACAAAACCACCGATGGTGGGGAGAACTGGAAGAAGGTGCTGGAGATCAGCGAGAACACAGGAGTGAACAACGTGGTGATGGATCCGGTAGATCCCGATGTGATGTACGCCACCAGCGAGCAGCGCAGACGGCATGTATTTACCAAGATCGGAGGCGGACCCGAATCGGCCGTATACCGCTCTTTGGATGGTGGAGAGAGCTGGATCAAGTCCATGGAGGGATTACCAAAAGTGCATATCGGTGGAATGGGTATTGATGTCTCCCCGGCCAACCGGAATGTGGTCTACCTGATTGTGGAAGCTGCCGAAGGAAAAGGAGGCTTCTTCAGGTCGGAAAACAGGGGAGCCTCCTGGAAGAAGATGAGCGACCACCATGCCAGTGGCCAGTACTACAACGAAATCTACTGCGATCCGGTGGATGTAAATAAGGTTTACTCTATGGAGACCGTTTCCAAGGTTACTGAGGACGGCGGTAAAACATGGACATCTCTTAGCCTGGATAACCGGCATGTGGATGACCATGCACTCTGGGTCGATCCGGACGATACCAATCACTTCTTGATTGGCGGTGATGGTGGGGTGTATGAAAGCTTTGATGGCGGACTTACCTTCCTCTACAAGTCCAACCTTCCGGTGACCCAGTTCTACCGGGTAAATGTGGACAACGAGGAGCCTTTTTATAATGTATACGGGGGTACCCAGGACAACAATACCCTGGGAGGTCCATCCATGAATAAGAGTTCAGCGGGTGTGACCAATGAGGAATGGAAAGCCATCAAAGGCGGAGACGGCTTCTGGGCCGCTGTTGATCCAACAGATCCCAACATTGTCTATTGTGAATCGCAGTATGGAAACGTAAATCGCTATGACCGAAAAAGCGGGGAAGGAATCGGTATCAAACCACGTCCCCGGAAAGGAGAGGATACCTACAAATGGAACTGGAATGCCCCATTGATTATCAGTCACCACTCCAACACTCGCATCTACATGATGGCCAATAAGGTGTTTCGTTCGGACGACAGGGGCAACTCCTGGGAGGTGATCAGTGAAGATTTGACCTCTGGTGTGGACCGTAATACCTGGCCGGTGATGGACCACTACTGGAGCTGGGATGCAGTGGTGAAAGATGTAAGCACCAGTTTATGGGGAACCGGGGTCTCCCTCTCCGAGTCAAGACTGGATGAGAACCTGCTCTTTGCAGGTACCGACGACGGGGTGATCTCCATCACTGAGAACGGGGGAGAAAGCTGGGAACAGGCAAGCTCCTTCCCCGGAGTTCCTGAGTATACCTATGTGAGCGACCTGATGGCCGACCGTTTTGATGCTGATGTGGTGTATGCCACCTTTGACAACCGCAAACGGGACGATTTTAAACCTTATGTACTGAAGAGTAGCGATCAAGGGAGCAGTTGGGTGAACATTTCGGCCAACCTTCCGGAGAACGGAACCGTTCATACCATTGAACAGGATCCGGAGGTGCCGGGACTGCTGTTTGTGGGAACTGAATTCGGATTCTATTTTACCCTTGATGGAGGAGAGGCGTGGACCAAACTTACTTCTGGACTGCCCACCATCAGCGTGCGCGACATGGTCATCCAGGAGCAGAAGAACGACCTGGTGCTGGCTACTTTCGGACGAGGATTCTATATCCTCGACGACTATACCCCGTTAAGGGAACTGGCAAAGGAGAAGGAGATCCTGGAGAAGCCTTCCCATATTTTTTCTGTGTCGGATGCACTGATGTATATTCAGACCGGAGGCAAATACGGACAAGGCTCCACCTTCTTTACCTCAGAGAACCCCGATTTTGGCGCCACCTTTACCTACTACCTGAAGGAGGTGCCCAAAACCATGAAAGAGGAGCGTAAGGAGAGGGAGAAGGAGTTGTTCGAGGAGAAGCAGCCCATCCCACAGCCCACACGTGATCAGTTAAGAGAGGAAGAAGCTGAAGAGGCTCCCCAGTTGATCTTTACCATATATGATGAAGATGGCTTTGCCATCAGGAAACTGACCAAAAAGGCATCCAAAGGGATCGACAGGATCACCTGGGACCTTCGCTACCCATCCACCAGGCCGGTTTCCTCAGGAACGGGATCTGGAGGCGGCAGGGGAGGTTCCTCTGGCAGCAGTGGTTTGCTGGTTATGCCGGGAACCTACACCGTTGGAATAGACAAGGTCGAAAGCGGGGATGTGATTGCCATGCTGGAGCCCAAACCATTTGATGCAGTGTTGCTTCAGCACGCTTCTCTGCCGGTGAAGGACCACCAGGCCCTGATATCGTTCCAGAAGGAAGTCTCTGAACTCTCCAGGGTAATGAACGGAACCCAGCGACTGGCGCAGGAGCAGTTGACAAAACTGGCCGCCATGAAAAAGGCGCTGATTCAAACACCGGAAGCAGGTACCGGATTAAGCCGCCAGGTCCTTGCACTTGAGGGCCAGCTGAAGGATATCCAGTACACCCTGGATGGTCCCAGTGCCAAAGCCAGCTGGGAAGAACTACCTCCGATGGAGATGCCTCTGAGCCGCAGGCTGAATGTAATGATCCGGACCCACTGGTCCTCCACCTCCGAGCTGACCAAAACCGAGACCGACCAGCTGGAAATCCTCAGCGAGGAGTTCCCCCCACTGCTGGAGGAACTAAAGGTGATCGTGTATGAGATTGGAGAGCTTGACCGCCAGCTGGAGGAGCTGAAAGCGCCCTGGACACCAGGGAGGGTTCCGGAACTGAATTAGGTACACTGTTGGGGATAATCATTACATTTGCAATATGTCTGAAGAACAGTTGCATAAAACAATTATTGACTACCTCAGTTCGTACAAACCTGAGCGGATAGGCCTGTTCGGTTCTTTTGCCAGGGGTGAACACAACGATGGAAGTGATATTGATATTCTCGTCCGGTTTTATGAGACATGTTCCTTGTTTCAACTAATTCGGATTGAAAATGATTTATCTGAATTGATAGGAATAAAGGTGGACCTGGTTACAGAGGGTGCGATCAAGAATGAGCGGATTAGAAAGAGCATTCAAAAAGACCTTCGGGTTATATATGAAGCATGAAAGATGACCTGGCCTATATATAGCACATCCTGGATGCCATATCCCGTATATTGAAGTACACCAAAAGGGTGGATTTTCAGGAGTTTGAAAAGAGCGATATTATACAGGATGCAGTCATCCGGAACCTAGAGGTCGTAGGTGATGCGACAAAGAATGTTTTCAATGACATGGTTTTGTCAAGCCCGGCAATCCCATGGAAAGAGATGGCTGGCCTGAGGGACAAATTGATTCATGATTACATGGGGATTGAACTCAGGATCATATGGAAAACCATACAAGAAGACATACCAGAGTTGGAAAGTCTCTTAAAAAGCTTATTGTCCGATGAAGAATAAAATCTCTGCGTAATCTTGATAGTTAACTGAGTTAAAACCTCTTCAGACAGTTATTATGAAGGGAAGGGTGTCCGATCCGAAAGGGTGCCCTCTTCTTGTTATCTACTGATACCCCGGATTTTGCTTGATCCGGCCCTGTGAGGTTTCCACCTCACTATCGGGAATCGGTAGCAACAACTCATGGTCCTCCACAGTACAGCCTAAATGCCCCTTGGCGGTCTCCATCCTTTCCTTGAAACGCTTGGTGCGTAGCAGGATCCAGCGGCGGTGCCCCTCCTGCGCCAGCTCCACCCTCTGTTCATGCCAGATGGCATTGCGCAGTTCCTCCTGGTTACTGGTGGTTATATCTGGGAGCAACTCCCCTATATATGTGCTATCCCATACAGAGGAGATTCGCTGAGGATCGATTTTAGGTGAATTGCGGGCCCTTTGTCTGACCATATTCAGGTAGATCCTGGCCTGATCGCGTTGGTCAGTTTCGTTTAGGGCTTCAGCATAAAACAGAAGCACTTCTGCATAACGACAGTAGCGCCAGTTTGTAGATTGAAAATATGTGTCAAATTCCCTTTCACCCCAGGGGATCCAAGCTTTGCGTGTAGTGTAGCCAGTGGCGGAAGTCCCATTCTCAACTACATATTGTCCCCAGGGTGCCGGAAAAACATCTCCAATGAAATTCACAGTATACAAAAGTCGTGGATCACCTTGTTCAAATTCACGTACCAGGTCCACGGTTGGAATATCAAATCCCCATCCAAAGGGATCCTCCCGGGGCATCCTGAATATCCCTTCCCAGGTGGCCATATGACCTCCATCCACCCCCATTTCCCTCTGAAATTCAAAGATGGATTCTGAACAATCCTCCCCTTCATTGCGGTGAATCAGTCCATAATCTTCCACCAGTTGATACTCTCCTGATTCAATAATTGCAGTATAGGCTTCAACTGCTTGTTCGTACTTCTTTTGCCACATATATGCTTTTCCAAGCAGTGCATACACAGCTCCGTGGGTTGCCCGACCAAACTCGGTCTGACTTCTCAGTGGCAGCTTGGCGGCATCCTTGAGGTCCTGTTCAATCAATTCCCAGATTTGGGATTTAGGGGATCGTTCAAAATCCATTTCCTTTGTATCATCAAGCCAATGAATTATGAGAGGAACATCGCCATAAAGGGTTACCAGGTTATAGTAGCCAAGTGCACGCAGGAACTTGGCCTGGTCCACGATCTGCTCTAGCTCTTCCAACTGATCTTCAGAAATAGAAATCTCCTCCGCTTTATCGATCACCAGGTTGCATTTATCGATCAAATCAAAATTTATGGACCCTTTTTCCTCAAAATATTTGCATTATATGTTAGAATAATCTAACATTGTATTAGAAATATATAACATTATGTTAGGATTATATAACAAAACAGATATGTTATGAGAAAAGCAATCGTTATATCAGTTCTGGCTGTCCTGGTGCTTGGCGCCATGCTTCTGTGGCTGTTTAATTCGGAAAGAACTTTCACCGGCAGCACATCAATCATGGTCGGAATACAGGTGGTTGTACTTGTCTTTGCAGCCCTGGTAGTTGTGAAAAGATGGACCGCAAAGAAACAGAACCTGCCCGCCGAAGATGAAATGTCGAAGCGGATCCTGCAGCGTGGGGCAGCCACGTCCTACTACCTCTCCATTTATATGTGGCTGGCATTTATGTTTTTTGAAGA
>JAGLPR010000271.1 GCA_023137255.1 Bacteroidales bacterium
AGTGTAGTTCGTCGGACGGATACGGTGATCCTGTACTGACAAGGAGGAGGAAAGAAAGGGATGCTGGCAAGACTTATGAAAGCACAAATTAGCACCCAACTCCCTGCGTCTTTTCTTTGGACCCATGGAAACGTAGATTGCCTGATTGACCAATCGGTCCAGGACTGATTACTCTAAACCGGCCAGGAAATCAGAAAGGTAGTCGTAATGCAGGGTGAGTGATCCTCCTTCGGTAATGGATGCCCTGTTAAGCATGCCCGTATCCCTCTCTCCAAGCAGCTCAGGAATCACATGTTCCATGATCGCCAAACCAAAATCAGAGGAAGCATCGCGAGGAAGCTCCCCGGGGAGATTATCCACTGCCATCACCGCAATGGCACCCTCTTCAAAAGGACCGGTCTCCTTACCAGTGGATGGGTCATACCCGTAGAAGGGAGATGCAATGGTGGAGGCACGAATGGTGGATGCAATTGGACCATCAATGTCACAACTGATATCAGCCACCAACGAAACAGGGATCTCCCCCCCTGCCAGTTGCTCCCGAGTCAGCATCACCGGGGAAGCCGGATCCCAGAAATGGCACGCCATAAGCAGATCAGTCCGGGAAGCATAGGGAATGAAATTGTTCTCGTACATTTCGGGGTGTTCTACAAAATGGCCAAACTCAAAAGCAGAACCATCCTTTCGTCTGGTATAGTGCCACGGGTCAAGCCGTGTATAGATTGCGTGGTCAAAGCTAAGTCCCAGGAAATCTTCCGGGCTGACCTGAGCAACTCCGGCACTCTCCAATATCTCCAGGGCCCCTCCTGCCACTCTTCCGCCCCCGGTGACAGCGATTCTGGTTTTTCCCAGGTCCACCTTCTTCAACTCCTCCTGAACCTCCTTCAGGTCCTTACATTCATGTGCCGGCTTCAAATTGTAAACACCGCTTTTCTGACCATAAGCCCGCAATCCATTGTAGGCCCCAACCACCCCGGCCCATCTTCCGAAAGCAACCAGCCTGATTCCACCTTCACTGGTCAGGTATTCATAATCGACCAGCCTGATGCCTTTCCGAACTACAGCCTGGAGCAGATCCCGGTTGTAGGGCTGCTTTTTGGCTGTATGGGAAAAAAAGAAATAACTTTTCCCGTCGAGCAGCCTCTCTTCTTTCACTTCCTTCACCCCCATCAGATCTTCACATCCTGAAAGATCTTCGGAGAGAACGATCCCCTCAGAAGTATACTCTTCGTCAGTAAAACATCGGTAGTCCGATGGCTGAACTACAATTTCCAGATCCCGGTAACGCTCTGTCAGCGACCGGCACTGAACCGGTGTTAAGGGCACCCGTTTATCGGGCGGATTCTTTGTTTCACGTACAATTCCGATCCTTAGTTTTTGCATACACGAATATATCAAAAAAAGCTTGTCACATTTGACATGTATTGATATATGATCGAAATTGAAGCAGCGAAAACATTTGAACCAATACGGAAGAAAATCATGAATCTCAAAGTACGGACCATCTTCTCAATTTTAGCAGTTGCACTATTGATCTGTTCTGCCTGCACCTCCGTGGAAAAAACAGAATATCGGATCCTGACTGCTGGCATTCGGCATGAATCCAATACTTTCATACCCTATCTGACGACGACAGCCGACTTTACTATGCTGCGTGGCAGTGATGCCACAGAGGAGCGTAGCTGGGCCAAATTACTGGAAGAGGAGAGTATGGAGGTGATTCCTACGCTGCATGCCATTGCTGGTCCGTCTGGGGTTGTCTCCAAAGAGACGTATGAGGCATTCCGGGACGAGATTCTCGAAGCATTGCGAGCTTCTGATCCTGTTGATGGCATCTTTCTTGACATGCACGGTGCCATGCATGTTGAAGGCTATTCCGATGCACAGGCCGATTTCATTCAACAAATCCGTAAGATAGCCGGGAATGAGGTGGTAGTTGCCGCAAGTTTTGATCTGCACGGCAACATTTCCAAAGAATTCATTGATGGTCTCAACATTGTCTCAGCCTATCGAACCGCTCCCCACGTAGACGGGGAAGAGACTCGTGCACGAACAGCAAGATTGCTGGTGGAGGCCCTCAAAAATGGATTGTCACCACGAACTGCACACATTAACCTGCCCATTCTCATTCCGGGCGAAAAAGGGATCACAAGTGTGGAACCGCTCAAATCTCTCTATGCGAGATTGAATGAAATCTCATTGATGGAGGGGCTTATGGATGCCAGTATCTTTGTGGGTATGCCCTGGACCGATGTGGCCAGGGCTGGTATGAGTGTCCAGGTAGTGGCACAGAAAGATCAGTATTTTCCAGAGGCACTGGCACAGGCGAAAGCGCTGGCGAACACAATCTGGGAACAGCGTGCAAATCTTAAGTTCGATGTACCGACCGCTTCCATTGACGACGCCATAGAGAGAGCATTGGAAACTCAGGATTCTACTGTGTTTATTACAGACTCGGGCGACAATGTAACAGCGGGTGCGGCAGGTGATGGTACCATTGTGCTGGAGCGTTTGCTATCGTATAAGGTGTCAGACGCTGTTTTGGCCGGCATTGTCGATCCGGAGGCAGTGAAACAGTGCATTGAAGCAGGAGTTGGTGGTAAAGTTGATGTATCCGTAGGTGGTAAAATCGATAATGTGTTCAGCAAACCGGTCGCAATTACTGGTACCGTACTACGTCTCCCAAGGGAACATGCGGATAGCCAGCAACCGGATGCAGTGGTACAGGTAGATGGAGTGACACTGGTTTTACTCAGCAGACACAGGGCCTTCACAGATCCCTCTCATTTCAGCGCGATGGAAATTGATCCGCTGGAGCATAAAATCGTCGTTGTCAAAGAAGGATATTTGTTTCAGGGCCTGCGGGATATTGCTCCAATAACTGTGATGGCACTGACCCCCGGTTTCGCCAATCAGCTAATGGAAAACATTGAGTACAAATATGTTCGCCGGCCGATCTTTCCTCTCGATCCTGATATGACCTGGTCGGCAAACAATATCACACACAATTAACTCTACAAGCTCAGTTTTCTATACCGCGTGGCAATTGTTATTGTTCCACTATCTCAACCCGTCTGTTTTTTGCTTTTCCTTCATCTGTTGTATTACTAAATACAGGAACTAATGATGAGACTCCGTAAGCTTTAAGCTGACCAATATTCACACTGAATTTTGCTGTTAACTCGGTCATTACTGATTTTGCGCGGTCTTCAGACAAGGTCATATTAGCAGAGAAATCACCAGTATTATCTGTATGTCCAACGATATAGAATTTCTTATCAGGATGTTGATTGATATAGTCTGCAATGGTTGTTAAGGCACCTGCTGATTCTGTTTTTAAGGTTGATTTACCTGTTTCAAAATGAATACCATATATTGCTATGTGTCCTTTCATAGTAATATCACTTGAGATATTGTCAACAGAAACCAGGCCTGTCTCAACTGCTTCTACTTCAATAACATCTTGTGTGATCAGCGTATAGTTATCATCTACCAGGGTATAGATGATCGCATAAATATCTTTACCATCCTCATGCCCTCTTGCAACAATAAAGCTGTGATTGTCTTTCCAGTTAGGAAAACCTTTACCCATACCAAATTTCACATTGTTTAAACCATTGTAATAGCCCCCAGATTCATAATACTTGTCGTTCCATGTATGAGGTCGGTCGCTAACCCCAAGTTCTTCATTGGCAATGGAAATCATAATCTCATAACCTGACTTTGCAAAACCGGCTTTATAATTATGCATTACAAATTCAGAGTTATTATCTTTTGAAACTGTATATTGAATACGGGTTACCTTTCCATCAAGTGCCATTGGCTTTTCCCAGTCAATTGTTCCTTTGTCGCTTACAGGCAATTTGTAACTGCCCCATTTTGTTTCTTTATAGAATTCTATTACTGCTCCCTGAAAACGCGAAATTGTGGGGTAGTCTTTACTACCTTCAATATCAGTGGTCCTCTGTGCAAAAAGATTTGTTGAAACCAATAACGCAACTAGTGTAAAAGATAATGTTAACTTTTTCATTTGTAATCCTCCTTGTTTATTAAAAGTTGAATGAAAATCCCGTTTGTAAACTTAATCTTCCTAAAAATCAAATATATAAATTTATTAAGCCTGATTTTCATTCCTGCGGTGAAGTAATCCACAATGCTAAATTAGCGGCTATTGACCCAATCCTCCATGGTCTGACCAACGGTGACCAGCGAAGAGTAGCCCTGCTCGATAGGCAGTTCTGCCACCTGGAGTCCCATCTGTTTCAGACAGGCCACAAACCCTTCGTTTAACATGCGCCCCGCCTTCAGCGGGAACTCAAAGAGATCGGGATTGTATTTCTTGTTGTCGGGATGGTCATGCTCTTTTTTGCACGACAGGGCCGAAGAGGAAAGGTAGATCCGACAAGCCATGGGTCTTGCATCATAAGCCATGCAACTGCCCGAATCGAGGAACGGGCATGCTGCCCTGACCTGCAATTGCTCCTCCACCGACTTATTCATGGTAAGCCCTACCTTCTCCCGGGCTTTCTCCAGGATCCGGTTCCTGGCTTCCCAGGAAAGATGCTGATTCACATACTCATTGAGATAGAGGAATTCATGGGTCACTGCAAACACCTCCTGGTGACAGCACCACGAACACCCCTGCCTGCAGTCGGAGGGTGTCCCTTCTTTTGCTGAACGCTGAAGGAACGCTTCCAGCAGATCATCCACCGACTGGAAAAGCTGTCCAATGGCTTCTTTCAGTTTCCCGGTGGTAATCCCCTTATCCAGGTGATGGTGTGCCAGCCGGTAACCATCTCTGTAGAAAATGCGGTCAATCTCTTTCTGATCCAT
>JAGLPR010000272.1 GCA_023137255.1 Bacteroidales bacterium
CCTAAAATCACATTATCCATTCCCGGAGCTACCCCGCAATCCACAATAGCTGTTACCTTGTGTTCTTTGGCCAGGGCATCCAGATCCAATGAATTTTCAGGAAAAAATGCAATATCAATTACATTCATCCCTGCCTCAATAATGGATCTTAAGGTTTCGAATCCCAGGAAACCGGGTACTGCATTAATGACCAGGTCATGCTGTTTTATAGTGCGCTGCAGCTCCGTTTTATCTGTAACATCTATCTGTCGGGTAGTCAGATCACCACACTTTTGTTTTACTTTTTCTAATACATCCTGACTTATATCGGTAAGGGTTACTGTGTGTTTTTTTGCCAGATCGATAGCCATGGCACTACCTACCATTCCTGCACCCAGTACAATAATTTTGCTCATTATAAATAAGTTTTTGTTGGAAAAACGAATAAAAAAGAATCACAAAAGGAAGCAATAGAAATTACAGGCCAGGAATTAGAATCCAGGGCATTTCGCAGGTACTAATTACTCTTTCTGCAAACATTCAATAAATATACGATTTCTGAACGGCTTTCGTGATGTAGGGTACAATGGCATCATTCATGCGGGTGCTGGTGCCGTCGTAGGTGAGGATGACAATGGGAACCCCGGTTAGCTCCCTGATCCGGCGAGTCATGGCTTCGGTGACCAGGGCCGGACAGCAGAACGAAGGGTTGGTCTGAACAAACAGCGATACCTCCGGATAGTTCTCCTTGATGTAGAAAATCTTTAAAATATTGTCGTAGGATTCTCCGCCATGAAGGAGGCTGATATTGAATGACTCCAGGTGTTTTTCCAGTTCTTTGGGTTTGATTACAGGTGCCGGTCCCAGGTATTTGATGAACGGTTTGTAGTACCGCTCTTCCATGTATTTGACCACATTCAGCAGGATTTTGTTGAAGCTGGTTTCCACATATTCTCCCCGCTGGTAGGCACGGCGAAACATATTTTCAATCATGATCTTTGTATAATCATGATAGGGGGTCACCAGGGCTTCTCCCCCGGCCTCTTCAATGGTTCTGACCAGGTCCTGGTTCATCGTATCGTTATCTCTCACGTAAAGGTCCCCGAATATTGCTACCAGCGGTTTGCGGTTTTTGCTGTCATATTCGATCTGGTCGATCAGTTTCATCCCCTCTTTGATGGCCCGTTCCATGGAATAATCTCCGGAGAATGACTCCACCAGGATCTTTTGTACCTCTTTGAACACCTTATCGGTTTGACCGGGAACCAGCTCGTAGGGCCGGATCCGGCATGCCACCTTGTGGAACAATCCACCCAGCATATAGGCGAAATAGACATGGTAAGTCATGCTTACAGAAAATTCTCGGTGGGAGATCTTGCCTGAATAGACCGATGTCTCTTCAATCCCCTTCCCGTAGTTTTCAAATATCTGCTTGATGTAGTACGGGTACTGCCTGAGGTTACAGCTTACGTTGCCCTCGAACATCCACAACATGGTGTTAGCGGGATCAAGATTATGCTTCTCAATATAGTCAATGCTGTTCTGTGCGATGATGTTGATGGGCAGACACTGTCCCGTATTATGTGCCATGCTTTTCCTGATTCCCAGTTCACTGGGTTCAAGCGCCCGGGCATCGATCCCCCCTCTTCGCAGATTGGCCGCTACCAGCGGACTCACAAAAGAATCCCAGTTGGGGATCAGCAGGATCTTTCCATCAACTTTTTTCTCTACCCGGGGCAACAGGGATCCAAGGTCAGGAACAGGAATGGAATCCGCTTGCCGGGCATGGTTCCGAAAGGAGCGCAGCGCTGCTTCGATCCGGGTCTCGTACCCGGTGTTGGAATCATGTTCATCTATCTGTATGATCAGGTAGGGTTTGTCATAGAGGTGCATCAACTGTTTGAAGTAATCGATAATAAAGGAGTCGGGGGCGCATTTGAAAGCAGTGACCAGTACCGGATAGAGGTTTTTTGTCCTCCCAGTCACCTCGGCTGCCCTTAATATGTTGGCAGCAAAGTGCCAGGGTGTTTTCTCCAGCAACCTGTTAAACGATTCATCCCTTTCCGGATCGATATTCAGCATGTCCTGGTACCAGGCATCGATCCCCATCCCGGTAAAAATATCCGGGATCCCCTTGTTCAGGGTATCGGACAGGACCACATAGGGCCGTCCCAGGAGCAACACAGACACCTCCCCATCGGGATTAAACCTGGACTGAAACAGCCCCCTGAGTTTCCTGTTTAAATGTGAAGCTTCGGCCTCGGCATTTTTCAGTGCTCGTGATACCTTTGATAAAGTCAATCGCTCAAAACCCATCTTGTGTAACTCCTGCAGTAGCTGCTTCGCATTGTGGTCACCATGTTTGTCGAAATTCAACAACGGACTAATTAGCTTATCCTTGACCCGTGAATCATCCATATGGACCAGTGAAGCGCTGAATTGGGTATAATAACAAAAATTTTGTTCAGTTTTTTCAGGTTTGACCCTGGCCTCCAGGTAGACCGGCATAAAGATATAATCACATTGTTCGGCCAGGTGGGCCACATGACCGTACATGGAGTCGATGGGGGCACAAAACTCAGCCCCGGCAATTTTCTTCCCGGTCTTAAGGGAGTCCCTGAATCCTTCACTCGTCTGGAAGGGAATATCAACCGCTTTAAAAAATGTGGTCCAGAAAGGAAGGTCCTCCATGAGATGCAGGGTGGCGGGCATACCTACCAGGGGTTTCCCTTTGCCCGGCTGATGACTTTTTTCCCTTTGTCTTCGCCTGAGCTTTCGGCGTTCCTTCATCAGTTCAAAACCTGTCTGTTCTTTGCTGACGAACTTTTTGGTTTCATAATCCCTGCCGCAGAGGAATCCATAGGCCAGTTTTTCGCCATTGATGCTGGCCACACTGATGGTACACCTGTTCAGGCAGAGCTCACAGGTTTCAGTTTCTACCGGAATCGCCTTTTTGTATAGGTCCAGTCCCCTGAATGTAGAGGCTCCGCTGTGTTCCTCTTTCAGAAGAATGGCGGTTCCCAGGGCCCCTGTTAGGTGGCATAGAGGAGAGATAAAGATTGGTTTGTTCAGCCGCTGCTCAAAGGCGGCAACCAACGCCCTGTTTTTTGCAGTGGCTCCCTGGAAGCATACATGGTTCCCGATGTGTGCCTCGCTGGCCACCTTCTTCAGGTAGTTTTCCCGAACCGAGTGAATCACAGTGGCCAGTACTTCTTCCACACCATACCCTCTGCTGAGCAGTTGGTTGATATCCCGTTCCATAAATACGGTGCACCGGTCGCTGGCCAGCGGGGCCTGTCGGCCTATGGCCAGGCGTTCATAATCCTTCAGTTTCACCCCCAGTCTTCCTGCCAGCTCTTCAATGAAACTGCCGGTTCCGGCTGCACAAACGGTATTCATGTGGGAAAAGGTGACCACCCCATCCTTCATCTGGGTAAATTTGGCATCCTGTCCACCGATTTCGATGATGGTATCGGTTAGAGGATTCAGATCGTAGGCAGCCCGTGCATGGGCGGTAATCTCATCGTAATCGAGGTCGGCCCCCACGATCCCGGCAATAAACTTTCTTCCCGAACCAGTGGTTCCGCATGCCATAAATTGAAATTGGGCTTGAATTTTCCCGGCCAGGTGATCGATGGCCTCAAACAAGGCCTGAACTGCTTTCAGGGGCTGCCCGGAGGTATAGGTATAAAACCCCGCAAATGGTTCTCCCTCTGTGTTCAGCATTACCGCTTTGGTGCTGGTCGATCCCACATCGATGCCCAGGTAAAACTGCATGGGGCCACCTTTGGTAAGAGTGAAACGATCCACTTGGATATCCGCCGTATGATCGGTTCTGGAAGGATGATGGATGTACTGCTCCTTAATGACGATCTCCTGTTGGGTGGACCCTGGAACTTGAAGAGCTTCGTAAAAGTATTCCAGCGCTCCCTGTTCCGCCAGGAGGCTGGAAAGATCCACGCTGACCGGTTTCTTCCCAGACTGCATCTCATTCCATAGGAGGCGGGCCGCACCCAGGGCCGGCCAGTGTTCGGATAGGGGATGGACCAAAATCTCTTTGCCGATGATGCGTTGCAGGTGCCTGACTACCGACAGGTTCCTGGAGACACCCCCTGACATGTATATGGGCGATTCAGGGACCGACTTGTTGAACAGGGTATCGGCAATGTTGTCGGCAAGGCCCTTGCAGAGACTGTCACATATAGCTTCCAGTCCATATCCCTTTTGCTGGGCATGAATCAAATCGGTTTTGGCAAAGACGGAGCAACGGGCCGCAATGTCGGGTATGTGGGAGATGTTCTTCAGGGCCATGTCTGAAAGATGCCCCGTATCGTTGAGCTTGAGCCGCAATGCTTGCTGATCGAGAAAGCTGCCTGTTCCTGCGGCACAGGAGGAGCTGTGACTGGTCTGGAGGTAAGAGCCCTCCTGGTCAAGCTCCACCAGGTAGAACCGCTCGGCACCCACATGGAGGATGGATCGGGCGTTCAGTTCCAGGTGTGAAGCGGCTTCCATCAGGGCCACCTGCTGATCAAATACCCGTACCTGCTCTGTAAAATGCGATTTTCCGGAAGGGGTGGCCACCCCGATGATCTCATGATCGCGGTACCTCTTCATCAGTTCATCCAGTGCATCCCGGATGTTCCCCTGGTGGAGCAGGTAAAATTGCTCTTTCATGTTCCCTCCCGCATCCACTGAAACCACCGATACCGATACCGAACCCACATCGATCCCGAGGATCAATCCTCTATGTTCTGGCTCTTGTTCCCCCATGGAAGATTTACATAGTTACTTATAAATCTATTGAATTTTCGAGAGCCTGAAGAATTATTAGATCCTTATTGGAAATAATTCTTCACTATGACCAGCATAAGTCCCAAAGAAACTGTTGCCATGCTTTCAACAATTGAAAAGACCTTATCATCTACTATCCAAATAATTATGGCAGCAAGGCATACAAGAATATATACCCAGGCGTAGATAACCCCAAAGATTATTTTCACAGGATCTTCCGTATAGTTATCCTCTTTTCTGAAGCTCCCTGTCATCACAAAACTTCCCAGGTTGTGCATCTTATTCGTGTGTCTTTCCTTTCCAGAACCTGTATTAGTAGGTAATTCGACCCCGAAAGCAGTAGCCACTATACCACCAACAAGACCAACAAGTACATTCGCTACATATGTTAATCGGTCAGTAGGGACAGAAGTACCATTCGAACAACTGCCAATAAAACTGTAGATAGCGATGACTATAAATGCTATGAGTGTCACCATTACCAGGAAGATTACCAGGCTATTAAGTTTCTTTCCCATTTTTCTTGAATTTGGATTTTTAAATTCCCTGATATCAGATACGATATTTAGGAAGTAAGATAGATTCGCACTTAAATTCAGCTGAAGACAGGTTCTGACTTAATAATGAGCAGGGTCCTGAAGAATAGCATGCGGGTTATCTCCAGAGCAGAAGGTATTACAACCATTCGAACTGTAAATATATCATGAAATGACGTGTAAGTCAAGGGGTTATTCCTTGAACATGCCCCAAAATTTAACTTCGTTGAGCTAAAGGTTCCCTTGGTTTTCTCTGAGTTACAGACTGTCCTTGAGATTCAGGGTATTCACAAGTGATAAGCGATAAAAATGGGGATACTTTCTCAGGATTTTTCTTGACTGAACTGAGAAGCACAACTGAGTAATATATGAAAACAGGGTTGTCCATTTCGGAAAAACCGGAAGTCACAAACTCGTGAGTTTTTTCCCAATGTGTGACTTTTTACTTCATTCGCATACGCCTAGTTGCTATTATAATAAGCTGTATAGCAATGCTATACGAGGATGTCAAAAATGCGTAATCATTATTCCTGAGTCACCATCCTGTGAAGAAGTCACCACCCTGTGATTGCGCCATGAAAGTCCGCGAGGTGAAGATTTTAGGCGAACTAAATATAAATAATGAAACACCTCATAGATACCCTATAGGTAACCAATCCTGCCCGGCAAGGGCTAGCCCCCCACCGGAAGCGAGTCTTGTGTAGTCAGCAGAGATGCTGGCACGAAGCGTAGACAGCGACTGTTAAAGGTATGTATTGAGCCTCGAAAGTTGTGTTATACACCAGGGTCTTAGTTTTTCACAATGCTGGAAAGGGTGGAGAACCAGGCAATTGGCTACCATGTGGAACTTCAGGAAACCCTGAGGCAAGCCAGGCAGGCCAGATTCAATAATTTGACTCATAAGGCTTCAGGCCGTAACTTGCAGATAATCAACCTTGGTGCATATGTCTGGCAATTCCAATATATTGTCCCGATTCTGGCAGGAGCTAAAGCGCCGAAAGGTAGTGCGTGTGATTGCTGTTTATGCCGCCGTTGCTTTTGTGATTCTCCAGTTGGTTGAAATTGTATCTCCCTCTTTGAGATTGCCGGAGTGGACAATGAATTTCATCATCGTAGTACTTATTGTTGGCTTCATCATCGCTGTCATACTCTCCTGGATCTATGACATAC
>JAGLPR010000273.1 GCA_023137255.1 Bacteroidales bacterium
ATATTCATGGAGTTGCCGCTGGTGCTTATGGCCAAAAGTACATCGCCTTCTTGCCCTACGCCCTCCACATACCTGGAGAAAATCTCATCAAAACTGTAATCGTTGGCCGTACAGGTGATGTGTGAAGGATCTGAAATGCTGATGGCCGGAAGGGCCGGGCGTTGCTCCCTGAATACTCCGGAAAGCTCTTCGGCAAAATGCATGGCATCGGTCATGGAGCCCCCGTTACCGCAGGAGATAATCTTACCACCGTTTTGAACAGCCTCAATCATGATGGATGCTGCCTGTTCAATGGCTTCAATATTTTCGGGCTGGTTCACAAAATCTTCCAGCACTTCCCGTGCTTCATTCAGGTTTTCAAGGATTCGGGCTTTCATACCCTCAAAAGTAAAAAACAGTTTCGACTTTAACAGAGTTTATAACTAACTTTACCAGCTAAACAAAGTGATATGGGAATACCCAGGTTTATAAAGCTACCTGGCCACAAACAATTCAACTACTCCCCGAGGTACTGGGATCCTGAAAAGGAGGCTAGGGAAGAACGGATCAGGCTGATAAAACAAGAGATGGGAGTCGATGTCCCTTCCGATCCCAACCGGACCACCATCAAAAGGGGATCATTCAGGCAGGCCAGCCAGAAAACAAAAGTGAGGGCAACCCGGAGTTCAAATATCAGGCTTGTAATCATCCTGGCAGTACTTTTAGTGCTTGCATATCTATTATTCTTGAAGTAAATGTCAGATATCATCCATGTGTTGAGTGATGCGGTTGCCAACCAAATCGCAGCAGGTGAGGTAATTCAACGACCCGCCTCGGTGGTGAAGGAGTTGATGGAGAATGCAGTGGATGCAGGAGCCACTTCTATCAGGGTGATTGTTAAAGATGCAGGGAAAACAGTGATCCAGGTGGTAGATAACGGGTGTGGCATGTCTGAAAAGGATGCCGGACTCTGTTTTGAAAGGCATGCTACTTCAAAGATTACCAGTGCAGATGATCTTTTTTCCATCCAGACCCGTGGTTTCAGAGGAGAAGCGCTGGCTTCCATGGCTGCAGTATCGGAGGTGTCTCTGAAAACCCGCCGCCCGGAGGATGAACTGGGAACACATATCCGCATGGCCGGATCACAACTCGAATCCATGGAACCAGTCCAGGCGCCCGAAGGTTCCAATTTCCAGGTAAAGAACCTTTTCTTTAATATCCCGGCCAGAAGAAAATTCCTGAAGAGCGACCAGACCGAATTGCGTCATATCATCAATGAGTTCAATCATGTGGCTCTGACCCATCCCAAGATAGAATGTTCGCTTATACATAACGAATCAGAGATCTTTTCGCTTTCACCCTCAAACCTCAGGAAGAGGATCAGCGGAGTGTTTGGCAAATCGGTCAATTCCTACCTGATCCCGCTGGAATCGGAAACCTCGCTGATTACCATCACAGGTTTTATCGGGAAACCGGAATATGCCAGAAGGACCTATGGAGAACAGTTCTTTTTTGTCAATAAGCGGTACATTAAACACCCCTATTTCCACAAGGCTGTAATGAATGGTTATGACCAGATCCTGGCAGCAGACCACATTCCTTCTTACTTCATCTACTTTGAAACCGATCCTTCCAAAATCGATGTAAATATTCATCCCTCGAAAACAGAAGTCAAATTTGAGGATGAACGTTCCATCTGGCAGATCCTGCTGGCTTCAGTGAAAAAGGCTATCGGGAAAAACAACCTCTCTCCCACACTAGACTTTGATAAAGAGGGAATCATCGATATTCCTGTTCTTTCAAAGAACACAGAAGTACGGCAGCCTGCCATCGACACAAATCCGGCTTTCAATCCTTTCGAAGGGGAAAACTTGTATGAGAGGGAAAAGCGTGCCACTCCATACCTGGATGAACGATTTGAAGGCTGGGAGCAGCTCTTTGAACCTGCCTTAGGAGCCCCGGAAAGCACCCGAAACATTATGCAGGTAAAGAACAAATATATCCTCTTACCTGTTAAATCAGGGCTGATGCTGGTTGACCAGCGAAAGGCACATGAACGGATAATTTATGAGAGGATGTTATCGGCACTGGAGAATCAACAGCCCCTGGCACAACAATCACTTTTTCCCGAAACCATCACTCTGAGTGCTTCGGATTACCAGGTATGCCTCGAAATGCTGGGGAACCTGGTGCAACTGGGATTTGATATACGCGACTTCGGCAACAACAGTGTGGTGGTGCATGGATTTCCTTCTGATATGAAACCAGCAGGAGCCGGAGATACTCTTGAATTAATGATTGAACAATTTAAAACACTGAAGGGATTGTCCGAAAAAGGGAATGCAGAGCGTGTATCTCGTGCAGCAGCACAGGCTTCGGCCGTTAATTATGGAAAGCAACTTACTGATATAGAGATGCAGGAGATCATCGACCAGTTGTTTGCATGTGAAAATCCCAATTATACCCCTTCGGGTAAACTGATCGTGAAAATTATCGAATTGGAGGAACTTGATTCCTTTTTTAAAGAATAATAATATGTTTAGATTTTCTGGTGGAAGATTTGGTAGTACACCCCCGGTGACCAAGAACCTGATTATAATCAATGTGGTGATGCTTTTGGGTTCCATGCTCCTTGCACAGGTGTTCAGAGTGAACATGAACGCACTTCTGGGCATGTTTTACTTTCAGTCCCCTCTGTTCGGACCCTGGCAGATCGTAACCCACATGTTTATGCATGGCGGGTTTGGTCATATTTTCTTCAACATGTATGCCTTATGGATCTTTGGCAAAACACTGGAGAGTGTGTGGGGAAGCAAACGTTTCCTGATCTACTACCTGGCAACAGGACTGGGTGCGGCTTTTTTCCATCAGCTGGTGAACTACATTCAGTTTGCCCCGGATATCGCTTCTTTAAAGGCCGCCTATTCAGTAGATATCATCAATAAAGCACTGCTTAATGAGATTCTTCAGCCAGGGAACCAGTTTTATGCCATCGGAAGGGAGCTGATCAGACCTACTGTAGGTGCTTCAGGAGCAGTCTACGGTGTATTGCTGGCGTTCGGGATGCTGTTCCCCAATACCCCCCTCTATATTATGTTCATTCCAATTCCCATCAAGGCCAAGTGGCTGGTTATCGGTTTTGGTTTGCTCGAACTGTACCTTGGTATAACCCAGAGTGGTGGAAGCATTGCTCATTTTGCCCACCTTGGTGGTATGATTTTTGGTTTTATTCTGATCAGATACTGGAACAAGTATACAAGAAACTTCTACTAATTAGCTGATTAAATGAGTATTATCGACGAAGTAAAAGAGTCCTTCCGCAAAGGAAATACCCTTCATAAGCTTATATACCTCAACCTGGGACTCTTTTTGACAGTACAAATTGTCAGGATTGTCCTTTTCCTGTCAAATTCTTACGACCTGTTTGACGGGTTCCTCGATTACCTCGCAGTGCCGGCCAACCTGGAGATCCTGGGACGACGACCATGGACCCTTATCACCTATATGTTCCTGCATGTGGATTTCATTCATATCCTTATGAACCTGTTGTGGTTATATTGGTTCGGAACCATGTTCATCCGGGAGCTTGGAGTAAAAAAGCTACTGAGCACCTATATCCTGGGAGGCCTGTCTGGCGGACTCCTTTATGTGATATTCTATAATATTTTTCCGGTCTTTGAACAAGCAAGAGAAGGGTCTATTGCACTGGGAGCCTCTGCCTCGGTAATGGCCGTAGTTGTTGCCACAGCCACTTATCAGCCAGAAAGAAGAATGCATCTGGTGTTGATCGGACCCGTAAAAATCATCTATATTGCACTGGTAATGTTCATCTTCACCTCGATGGTCGATTTCTCAGTAAATACCGGAGGGAAGATTGCACATATCGGGGGCGCAATTATGGGATTCATGTTTGCACGTTACTACAAGCAGGGAAAAGATATTTCAAAAGGCTTCGATCGCATGATGGACAGGATTGCCACATGGTTCAAACCAGGAAAAGAGAAGCTGAAGGTAACCTATAAGCGCTCATCCGACGACATTGAGTACAATAATCAAAAGGCGGAAGAGCAGAAAGAGATTGATAAGATCCTCGATAAGATCTCAAAATCAGGGTACGACAGCCTTTCCGCAAAGGAGAAAGAGCTTCTGTTCAAAATGCGGAAATAATTAATAGTTGTGAGCAAGTTTACTGACAGACTCATCCTGATCCTGAATATCCTTGGTGCTGCAGCGCTGATGCTGGCATACCTGGCACCTCTGGTGAATCCAGCCAAGGTGGCACTACCTGCCCTCTTCGGTCTGGCATACCCTTACCTCCTGATGGTGAACCTGATTTTCCTCTGCATCTGGCTAATCAGATTAAAGAAGGAGATTCTGATCTCACTAATTGTCATTCTGTTGGGATGGAACCATCTGAACAATCTCTTGCCGATCAATTTCAAAGAAACCGGAATTCCTGAAAATGCCGACCCGGAAAGGATGGTTAAAGCCTTGTCCTACAATGTCAGGGGATTGGATGTTTACAGGTGGGCCAAGGATTCACACGCGAAGCAGGAGATCCTGGACTTCCTTAAGAACCAGGATCCCGACCTGGTCTGTATCCAGGAGTATTATACCTCATCGAACCGCGGAGAGACCCATGCCGACGTCTCGAAACAACTTCGTTCTTTACCCCATAATGCTGTCTATTATACCACCGATCCTTCCAACAGGAGTGGATTTGGGATTGCCACATTCAGCAGATACCCGATCATAAAAAAGAGTCGGATCCCATTTAACTCCTCCTTCAATGCAGCCATGTATACCGATATCCTGTTCCAGTCGGATACCATCAGGGTCTTCAATGTCCACCTGCAATCCATCAGATTCGAAAAGGACGACTATGCCTTTATGGATACAGCCCGTCTGAAGTACAACAATGAACAGATGCTCGAGATCAGGGCCATCGGCTCAAGGCTGAAAACCGCTTTTGCACTGAGGGCCGAGCAGGCACAGGTGATTGCAAACTACATTAGGGATTCACCTCACACAGTCATTGTAATGGGAGACTTTAACGACACCCCTCAATCTTATGCCTACCGGAAAATCCATAAAGGGATCCATGATTCTTTCAGGAAGGCCGGACGGGGCTTTGGGAATACCTACAGCGGTGAACTTCCATCGTTCCGCATTGACTATATCATGTATGGTGAACCGATTGTCCCGTATGAATTCAAACGGATTAAAACAGATTACTCCGATCATTTTCCCATTACTACCTGGCTCTATATACCGGAAGATACTATTGTTGAATAAGTACCGGGAAATCTGGCTGAAAGTACTTTTCTAACAAAAAACGGGGAAGATCAATGACCTTTCCCCTGTAGTGATCGATAATGGCACTGTCGGAGGTACAGATAGCATCACTCCTTTCATCCATAAGCTTGCGGTCGGGAGAGTGAACTACATGAGCATCTCCTTCGATCCCCATCTGAGCCATATCCTTGCTAAGTTCAATGGAGAGGCGGCCGCTGAATGATACAGGCTCATCCAGGTAGTGAATGCAGGTGATACCGGTCCACCCCTGCAGTACCTCAAGCATCAGTGAGACCGATCTGGAAAATTGTGGCTTGTTGATTATCCTGCCACGCATCTCTCCTGCATCACGCAACATACCGTCGTTGCATATAAACAAATGTTTGCCCAGAAGGTAATTGTTGACCGTGAAAAGCACATTGTAAGTATCAATCAATACCAGGTCACCCCTGCTTACCGAACCGATTTTCTGCTGCCGGACTGCAGCCACATTACTCGCAGCAACGCCTCTGTAAAGCACCTGACGCATCTCACCTGGCAACATAAATTTATCACCCACCAGTTTCAATGAGGCGTTTTGCGGATACCCTTTTGTCAATAACCACAAATACTCCTTAGCAGCCTGCATTACTGGTTCCGGGAAAGGATTCATCATACCCAAAAATACTACATGTAGAGTTATTAACAACTCCTGTATAACCAAATCGCAGGTTATTGGATTTTACGTATCTTTAATCTTGATGAACCAAAATGTATTCGTTATGAAGAATCTGATAGGAATCATTTTACTCGGATTGATCGTTTCATCGTGCAGTTTGTTCCAGAAATCTTCCATGACCCAGGACCAGATTGATGAAATGGTTGCGGAGAACGAAGCTTTAAAAACCAAGGTCACTGCCTCCAAGGACCTGGAAGATCAGCTGGCTCTTGCACGGATGCAGGCAGATGAAGCGATGCTAAAACTGGCTGCCTGTGAAGATGCTTCAACATCGAAAGTACACATCATTGTCGGTGCATTTAAGAACTCTTCATACGCAGATGAGTACTCCGCCGAAATGAAAAAGCAGGGCTATGATGGCAGGATAATCGCGGGTCCGTATAGTTTCAACCTGGTGACCTCAAGTTCCCATGAATCTGTGAAGTCAGCCCTGAATGCCCTGGGCAATATCAGGGAGACAGTCATCGAGACTGCGTGGCTTTATATCGAATAGTTCGCGGCGCGAATGTTAGCAACCATCTAACAGGATGCCCTGCATCCTATCATGTCCCGCTCATTATAAACAGGGGCTGGAACTCAAAGCTCTTGAAGTGTGGCCGGAGCCGCTCGGTATTGTAATGCTTTTTCACATCCACAAGCTTTTTGCTGCTGGTGACCACATCAACCGGAGCATTGTCGTACCGGCCGTTTCTCAATACAACCAATCTGCCGTGTATCCCTTTCAGAATCAGGTCCAGAGCAAGGTTGCCATAAGCCATGGGAACGATTGAGTCAATGGCATCGGGATCACCTCCTCGTACCAGGTATCCCAGGTGCTGATTAATCACATTAATAGGAGTGCCATTGTTGAACTTCGCGGACTCCAATTTTATCAGATCTGAAATCGAGTTACCTATTCCTCCCAGTTTGGCATGACCATAAGCGTCTTTTTCGCCATTCCTGAACATCATCTCTTCCATTCCTGTGAAGGTGGCGCCTTCGGAGACCAGAACCACCGAATAGTTGCTTGGATTCTGCATGCGATCCTCCACCAGAAGTTCGGTCAGATGGGTGATATCAAACTGGTACTCAGGAATTACACAACGGTTGGCAGCCCCAGCCATGGTTGGGAGCATGGCAGTAAATCCCGCATACCTTCCGAACACTTCCAACACCAGGATCCGTTCATGTGATCCGGCCGAGGTCCGTAGGGTATTTGTCATATTAATGGTTCTTGTTACACAGGTACTGAAGCCTATACAATAATCTGTGCCCGGCACATCATTGTCCATTGTTTTAGGCATGGCGATCACTTTGAACCCTTCCTTATAAAGGCGCACCGCGTAACTCAGGGTGTCATCTCCTCCAATGGGAATCAGATAATCGATGCCCAGGAAAGCCAGGTTTTCAATGACTTCCGGGGTCATGTCATTGACCTCTTCCTTATAAGTATCCTTCAGGTGCTGCGGTACCGCATCTTTTGCCATCCTGCTCGGATTTACCCTGGAGGTGTGCAGAAAGGTTCCGCCCGTTCGCCCAGCCTTGTTCACAATCTGCTCGGTGAGGACCACAAAATGTTCGCTGTTGTCGGCATTGTTATCCCTGACGATCTCGGTAATGCCCGACCACCCTTTCCGAAGGCCAATCACCTGATAGCCTTCCCGAAGGGCGCGAATAGTAATGGCGCGAATGGCCGGATTTAATCCCGGTACATCCCCGCCACCAGTCAATATTCCTATGGTTCCTTTTTTCTTGTTCCCCTGTGCCATGGTTTTTTCTTTAAAAATAAACCAATAATTGATATAAATCAATGGCACGGGTTCGGAACTACTCATCCCACTTCAGGATCTTAAAGAAGTCATAGTCTTCCGGGTTCTTCACATACTTCTTCGCAGCCCTGTAATCCTCTTTGGTAATGTAGTGTAAGTTGTTTCTGAATATCACCTGAACTGACTCCGAGTCCATATTCACCAGGCGTGGCTTCACCTTGCCATTCTCATCTTCCACATCCTTCATATACAATGGGGAGATATTACCGCCACGGTCGATGGTTGTCATGCAGCCAGTCTCGCCCTTTCTGTAAAGGCTAAAAACCCCCAGACCCAAACGGGTAGCATAGGAGAGGTCATAAGCAATGGGACGGCAGCATCGTAGTTCATATCCGATCTCTTCGGGACGGCTCTTCACAATAATGCGAAGGTCTTTCAGATGCTGCTGGGTAAGCATATTGAAAATGTGAGACTTACTTACATTTCCAAGTTCGGGGTGACCGTGATCGTCGTAGGTGAAGTTGATCCCTGTATCGATAATCTCTTCATCGCTCATAAAGTGGAAAACGCCTTCACTGATCATGGCCACTCCATAATCGATGCCCAGGATCCGCCGCTTCACCATGGAAGAAACCACCATCCTGGTAATCTTATCAAAGGTGATCTTGGTCTTGTTGAACATCTCCGGGATGATAATCATTGGGTAATGACAGGCGGTACCAATTCCAAAAGCTAAATGGCCCGCTTCACGACCCATGGCACTTACTACAAACCAATTTCCGCTGGTGCGTGCATCTTCGTAAATGGTAGTAGAAAGGCGTACGCCCTCTTCCTTGGCAGAGTGGTATCCAAAAGTGGGAGTCCCCTCGGGCAAAGGAAGATCATTGTCTATGGTTTTTGGTACATGGATGTTCTTCACATCCATTTTCTGTTTCGCCAGGTATTTGGTCAATCGGTTGGCAGTTGAAGCTGTATCATCACCACCAATGGTCACCAGCAGTTTTACATTGTTCTTCTTAAAGAAGTCGACGTTGAACTCATCATCCTTCGGCTTGTACCGACTCATTTTCAAAGCAGATCCTCCCCTGCTGTAGATCTGGTCCGCATAATCAAAATCAAGGAATTCAAACTCGGGCTCATCGGCGAAGAGACTCTTATATCCCCCATTCAGGCCAAGTACATTGTACCCGTTCTTGGTAAATATTTTGGTTACTGAACTAATTACGGTGTTTATTCCCGGGGCGGGACCGCCTGCGCACAGTATGGCAACAGCTTCTTTCATAACAATTGATTTATCTACAAAAATGTGCCGTGAAAATACATAAAAATGAAGTGAAAACCATTTAAGAAATGATCTAAATTAGTCTTCATTTATTGTTAAATTTATCAGCATTTATGCAGGGTATGGGTTGGGTTTCAAATATTACGGATCATATAAACAAGTTCTTCCTTATGAGGTGGATCCGCTGGTTATTGATCGCCCTTTTGACCATCCCCATCAAAATCTACCAGTGGATCATCTCTCCTGCCCTTCCCAAAACCTGCAGATATTACCCCTCTTGCTCCGAATATGCCATTGATTCACTCAAAATTCATGGTCCTATCAAAGGTCTGATCATGGGAACAAAAAGAATCCTGAGTTGTCATCCATGGGGCGGTCACGGTCACGACCCGGTTCCCCCAAAAGGAACTACCCTGTATCAAATCTTTAGTCCTCCTAAAAAATGAAACAAACCATCCTGGCAGTATTGATCACTTGCCTGGCAATTTCCTGTAATCAAAGGATTGATCCGGGCGAAAAACCGGTCATAAGTGTCAGCATCCTGCCCCAGCAATATTTCCTGGAACAACTGGCTGGAGACCTGGTGGAGGTGAATGTAATGATCCCCCCGGGCGCCAGTCCGGCCACTTACGAACCAACTGTCTCCCAGCTTAGCAAACTGGAGCGGTCTGAGACTTATCTGCGAATTGGTCATGTAGGTTTTGAGCTAAGCTGGATGGACAAAATAAGCGCTGTGAATCCAGGGATGAAGATCGTCGATCTTTCCAGCGGGATTGAACTGATCATCCAGATGGATGAGGATGAAGAAGATCATGGTGGCCATTCCCACGGAGGACCAGATCCGCATATATGGCTGTCAGTATACAATGCCAGGATCATCGCCAGAAACATCCATGAAGAATTACTGCTGATGTTCCCGGATCACCAGGAGCAGCTCGTTGGAAGGCTTGAAAAGTTCTCAGGCTCACTTGATTCACTTCACCAGGTGATCAGCGGCAAACTGAATAGACTGGAGAACCGGAATTTTATGATTTATCACCCGGCACTCACCTATTTTTCCAGGGAATACGGATTGGTTCAGTACTCCCTTGAAATTGAAGGGAAAACTCCTTCGCCTGCTCATCTGAAACATATGACCGATCTGGGGAAAAGCAATAACATCTCCATGATCCTCATCCAGGATCAATTCGATCGTAGAAACGCTGAGGTTCTGGCCAGGGAAATTGATGCAAAAATTTTACAATTCGATCCCCTCGATCCACATTGGATGGAGCAAATGCTATATATTGCTAATCTGTTTAATTCATCATCACCATGAACGCTCCCCTGGTTTCCATAAAAAATGTGGATTTTGCTTACCAGAAACAGCTGGTCCTGTCTGATGTCTCACTTTCCATATTCGAACGTGATTTCATTGGTATTATTGGGCCCAATGGAGGCGGTAAAACCACCCTGGTAAAGGCCATACTTGGATTGCTGAAACCCCAGAAAGGCTCCGTAGAACATTCACTTGAGAAATCAGAGATCGGGTACCTTCCACAGGGCAACCAGGTGGATGAAAATTTCCCTATTACCGTAAAGGAGGTCATTGCTTCAGGCCTTGAACACGGATTAAAAATAGAGTTCCGGAAAACAAAAGGTAGGCAGCGAAAAGTGGAAATGGCCCTGGAAAGAGTAGGAATGGATGCGCTTCGTTCCCGGCCCATCGGTGAACTCTCGGGCGGTGAATTTCAGCGAACCATGCTGGCCAGGGCAATCATCTCCTCGCCTAAACTGCTGGTCCTTGATGAGCCTGATACACATGTGGACAACCAGTTCGAGACAGAACTATACAGCCTGTTGAAAGAGCTGAATGAACAGATGACTATCTTGCTGATATCGCACGATATCGGGATCATTTCACCCTATATTAAGACCATTGCATGTGTAAACCGCGATCTGCATTACCACACATCCAATGAAATCAGTGAGGAGCAGCTCAAAGTCTACAACTGTCCCATCGAAATCATTACCCACGGCACTGTGCCACACCGGGTCATTAAAGAGCACATTCATCGTTGACATGGACCTTCTGGAACTGTTTAAATACGGATTTATTCAACATGCTGTTCTGGCAGCACTACTAATGTCCGTGGCTTGCGGGATCACCGGAACCTATATTGTATCGAGGCGCATGGTATTTATCAGCGGCGGCATAACCCATGCCTCATTCGGAGGAGTAGGGATAGGCTACTTCCTTGGATTTCCTCCCCTTGCAGGTGCAGCAGTGGTGGCTGTGCTGGCTGCTCTGACCACCGAAAACCTCACCCGGCGAAAAGTGCTGCGGAACGATTCAATCATAGCCATTCTCTGGTCACTGGGAATGGCGATCGGTATCATCTTTGTATATCTCACACCGGGATATGCACCAAACCTGATGAGTTTCCTGTTTGGAAGCATCATCACCGTTACCTCCACCGATCTGTGGCTCATGCTGGCGCTGGCACTTACTGTTTCGGCAGTATTTATCCTGTTCTACAAGCCCATCCTGTATGTAGCCTTTGATGAACAGTTTGCCAGAATCAGGGGGATCCCGGTTATGTTTATCAACTACCTGCTTATCATCCTGGTGGCATTGACCATTGTCCTCAGTATCCGAACAGCCGGAATCATCCTGGTACTATCTGTGCTGACGATCCCGCAAAACATCACTAACCTCTTTACAAACCGCTTCAGTCACATCATGATCGGATCGGTGGTACTGGGGTTTTTTGCCTCGTTGCTGGGACTGATACTCTCCTATTACCTGGATATTCCTTCGGGAGCAACCATCATATTTACCCTGGTGCTTTTATACCTGGTGGCACGACTCATTAAAGTTGTTATTTTTGGAAGATGAAACTGAAAGAGAACATTGAAGCTGCATGGGATGACCGGGGACTTCTGGGTGAAAATGATGTTCAGAAAGCCATTCATGAGGTGGTCGACCAGCTGGACCAGGGCATTCTGCGGGTAGCACAAAAAGAGTCCAATGGTTGGAAAGTCAATGACTGGGTCAAAAAGGCCGTCATCCTCTATTTTCCCATCAGAAAGATGGAGACCATTGAGACACCCCCATTTGAGTTCCATGATAAAATCCCGTTGAAAAGCGGCTACAAAGCCAAGGGCGTACGTGTTGTTCCCCATGCCATCGCCAGGTACGGTGCCTATATTTCAAAAGGGGTCATTATGATGCCCTCTTATATAAATATAGGAGCTTATGTGGATGAAGGAACCATGGTCGATACCTGGGCAACTGTTGGTTCGTGCGCACAGATCGGGAGGAATGTCCACCTCAGCGGAGGTGTTGGAATCGGCGGGGTGCTTGAGCCAGTTCAGGCAGCACCGGTCATTATTGAAGACAACTGCTTCATCGGTTCCCGAAGCATTGTGGTGGAAGGTGTCAGGGTAGAGTCTGAAGCGGTACTGGGCGCCAATGTGGTTATCACCAATTCCACAAGAATTATCAATGTAACAGGTGAGAAGCCGGTTGAAATGAAAGGTGTGGTCCCTGCACGCTCGGTGGTGATCCCAGGATCCTATACCAAATCATTTCCGGCAGGCGACTTCCAGGTGGCCTGTGCCCTGATCATTGGAACACGGAAACCCTCCACAGACCTGAAAACCTCCCTGAATGATGCACTCAGGGAATACAACGTGGCAGTATAATGCGGATCGGATTTGACGCAAAGCGAGCCTTTAACAACTACAGCGGCCTGGGTAACTACAGCAGGTACATCATTTCCAATATCTGCCGCTTTTATCCAGAGAATGAGTGCTTTCTCTATACCCCCGGCATCGCTGACGAAGATCTGTTTCCTAAACCGGAGGGTACAGTTGTCAGACAGCCAGGCAAAGGCATCTGGAACTCAAAAGGCTCTCTCTGGCGCAGTTTCAGGCTCACCCACAGGTTAAATAAGGATGCCATCGACCTCTACCATGGCCTCAGCAACGAACTGCCTTACGGGATTCACCGTAGCACAATCAGATCTCTGATCACAATCCATGACTTGATATTTCTGGAACACCCTGAGCTATATAAACCGTTTGACCGGAAATTCTATGAACGAAAAGTTC
>JAGLPR010000274.1 GCA_023137255.1 Bacteroidales bacterium
GTATACCAGGGATGTCACAGGCAATTCTACACCCGGGTGAGTGAAGAATCGCTGCAATACGCTCGTCAGCAGTTTGCCCTTCCTTCCGATTACCTGCTTTATGTGGGAACCATAGAAGAGCGAAAGAACCTGCTCAGGGTTGTTATTGCAATGCACCAGGGAAAAATTGATATCCCCCTGGTGGTGGTGGGTAAAAAGACCGCCTATTTCAACCAGGTGAAAGAATACATCGAAAAACACCATCTGCCTTACATCTATTTCCTCGACCAGGTACAGACCACAGATCTGCCAGCCATCTACCAGGGTTCGCGGGGCTTTATCTATCCTTCTTCATACGAAGGTTTTGGGATTCCTATCCTGGAAGCACTCAACTCGGGTGTCCCGGTGATCACCTCCAGGGGTGGATGCCTGGAAGAGACTGCCGGCAAAGGCGGGCTATTGATTGATCCCTTCGACCAGGAGGAGATGATCGAGGCAATAAGGCGGGTTATTGAAGACTCTGCATTAAAGGACCGCCTGATCAGAGAGGGTGGTGCCCATGCACTGAAATTCAGGGAGGAACAAACCATCCCTGCTCTTTATAATGTCTATCTCGAATGCAGGAATGATTGATTCAGAGATCAAAAAGGCAGTTGAAGTTATATTGTCGGGAGGCATCATTCTCTATCCCACAGATACCATATGGGGAATTGGATGTGATGCCACCAACCGGGAAGCCGTTCAGAAAATTTATGACATCAAGCAGCGGGACGATAGCAAAAGTATGCTGGTTCTTGTAAACGGGATCTCCATGCTGGAAGCGTACCTTGAAACCATTCCACTACAGGCTCTGAATATTATCAAACAGTCAGACAAACCAACCACCATCATCTATCCCGGAGCCCGAAACCTTGCAGATAACCTGGTGGCACCTGACGGATCTATTGGTATACGCATCACCTCCGATCTGTTCTGCAGAAAACTGATTGCAATCACAGAAAAACCCATTGTTTCCACTTCGGCGAACATCTCTGGTGAACAGTCTCCAGCTGCATTTCATAAGATCAAAACTCCCATCCGCGAACAGATCGATTACGTGGTAAACTGGCGCCAGGATGAGACCGCACCCTCTGCACCTTCGGTCGTCATCAAACTGGAGGACGATGGTACAATCACCACACTGCGATCATAGTAGAGAAGTAAGATTTAAAACCTGATTCCCATCACGGTGATATCATCGATCTGTTCGCGTCCATCCATCCATTCATCAAGCCGAGTTTCAAGGACCGATTTTTGATCAGGCATGGGTAGTGAATGAATGCTTAACAGCAACTCCCTGAATCGTTTCCGGGAGAACTTTTTATCCTTCTCTCCACCAAACTGGTCCTCATAGCCATCAGTATAGAGATAGATCACATCCCCCTTCCCAACCTCAATTTCGTGTTTTGTGAAGTCCCTTCCTGCAAGGGCCCCAATACCGACAGGCATGGGATCAGCTTTTATTAATTCTATCTCACCATTCCGGATAAACGCAAGGGGACTGAATCCTCCTGAATATTGTAGTTTAGAGCTATCTGGATCATAAACACAAAGGGCC
>JAGLPR010000275.1 GCA_023137255.1 Bacteroidales bacterium
CGGAACAGGTGCCTGGCCAGTCCTTCAAATGCATTGAGTACATCGTCGCGCTCCACAAACGACATTTCACAATCGATCTGCGTAAATTCCGGTTGACGATCGGCCCGCAGGTCCTCATCGCGAAAGCACTTGACTATCTGAAAATATTTATCAAAACCCGCTACCATCAACAGCTGCTTGAAGGTCTGTGGGGACTGTGGCAGGGCATAAAACTCTCCTGGGTTCATGCGGGAAGGCACCACAAAATCCCTGGCCCCCTCCGGGGTGGATTTGATCAGTACCGGAGTCTCCACCTCCAGAAATCCCTCCTCGCTTAAATACTTCCTGATCTCAATGGCCATGCGGTGCCTCAGCTGGAGATTCTCCCTGACTACCTTTCTGCGGAGATCCAGGTAACGGTATTTCATGCGAAGGTCATCCCCCCCGTCAGTATTGTCTTCGATGGTAAAGGGAGGGGTCTCAGAACTGTTCAGGACCTCCAGTTTCTCCACCAGAATCTCGATATCGCCAGTGGGAATCTGCGGATTCTTATTGCTTCGTTCGGCCACCTTTCCTGCGGCCCTGACCACAAATTCTCTTCCCAGTTTACGCGCCTCTTCACACAATCGGGGATTGATCTCCATATTGAACACCAGCTGAGTGATTCCATAGCGATCGCGAAGATCCACAAAGGTCATACCCCCCAAATCTCTGGATTTCTGAACCCAGCCCGAGAGAATCACCTCCTCACCCACATTCTTCATATTCAACTGCCCGCAATTGTGTGTCCTGAACATAATGATTCTATTTTTGTAACTTCATAAGGTGCAAATTTAGCAACTTTTAAAGAGGAAATGTAAAGAAACATTATGTATCATGGTGTACCCGGTACTCTCCGATGAATATTTTATGAATGAGGCACTTAAGGAAGCTCAAAAGGCTAAGGAACTGGAAGAGGTGCCGGTGGGGGCAGTGGTCGTTAACCAGAACCGGATCATTGCGAGGGGCCACAACATGACCCAGCAACTCAATGATGTGACCGCCCATGCGGAGATGATTGCCATTACCTCCGCTTCCAACTACCTTGGGGCCAAATACCTGGTGGAATGTACCCTTTTTGTAACCCTGGAACCGTGTGTGATGTGCGCTGCTGCCCTGAAATGGGCCCAGCTGGACAGACTGGTATTTGCCACAAGCGATCCCCGGGAGGGTTTCTCCCGCTTGAAAGAGCAGATCCTTCATAAGAAAACAGAAGTGATTCCCGGCATTCTGGAAGAGCAGGCATCCCACCTGCTAAAGGAGTTCTTCAGGAAACAGAGAGAAATCAAGCACTAACTCATCCCAAACCCGGCCCTCTCCAAATCCTTCCAGTATCCGGGATAGGATTTGCTTACCACCTCCGGATCTTCAATGGCTACCTGCCCCAGTGTAATGGCCAGCGGTGCAAATGCCATGGCCATGCGGTGGTCGTGATAGGTGCCGATTACCGGACCCTGTTCAGGCTCGCAACGGGAACCGACCCAGGCCATCCACTCTCCACCAGGATCATCCTGCAGCAGAAAACCCACCTTTTTTAGCTCGTTTCCAAGGGCTGCAATGCGGTCGGTCTCCTTCACCCGAAGGGTCCTTGTCCCGGTAAACCTGAAGGGAATCCCAAGCGCACAGAATGTGACCGCGCAGGTCTGCACCAGGTCGGGACACCCCGTAAAATCATATTCAAACTGTTCCGGTAATTCCACTTTCGAAGAGCGTATAAGCAAGCCCTGTTCATTAAAGCTGCTGCTTACACCCAGATTTTCAAACAACTCAGCCAGCACGGAATCTCCCTGCAAACTCTCATGGGAAAGATTGGGCAGGAGAATCTCAGATCCGGGCAGGAGCGCTGCTACCTGATACCAGTAGGAAGCCCCGCTCCAGTCCGATTCCACTGCAAATTCATCCATAGAATAGCTCCCCCCGGGGATGTGGATCTGCTTCCCCTCGAAACGGGCCCCTGCACCACAGCTGTTCATCAGAGCCAGGGTCATATTAATATAAGTGGCCGATACCACCTCTCCCTGTAGAGTGATCCGGAGCCCACCCTCCAGCACCGGACCGATCATCATCAGTGCACTGATAAACTGGCTGCTGATGCCGGCATCTATTTCAATGGTTCCGCCTTTCAATCCTCCACCTGCAATTCTGAGCGGCGGACACCCCTCATTTTCCATATATTCAATGGAAGCTCCCAGCTGTTTTAAAGCATCCACCAGCGGGCCCACCGGACGCTGCTTCATTCGTTTAGATCCGGTCAACTCGAACTCGCCGGGACGGGTAGCCAGGTAGGCAGTAAGGAAGCGCATGGCAGTTCCGGCATGTCCTACATCCTTTTGTAAATCATTCTCTGCCAGAGCTTTTTGAAGAACTTTGGTGTCATCACTGTCGGACAGCTTGTTCAACGCAGCACCGGAACCGGCAAGGGCACGAATGATCAACATCCTGTTGGAAATACTTTTTGAGGTGGGAATATGGATGGTATCCTGAACTGATTTAAAAGGTGCAGAGATGACATATTTCATAGTCCAAAGATAATAAATAGCCTATATTGCGACCCTCAAATTATAGCAACTGAAATCCGACATGATAAAAATTGATTTTGAAGATACCCGGACCGCTTTCAACATTAAATCGGATCGGGACCTTCGTCGTGCCTATGCCCTGTTCACACTGATTTCTTACCCCATCCTGGTGAAAATCGGCAACCCGGTAATCAAGGTTCTGTCTGCCCTGCGGATCCCCATCGGATGGATAGTAAAACCGACTGCATTCAAGCACTTTGTGGGTGGATCTACCCTGGAGGAGTGTCAACCAGCCGTGGCCAAACTCAAAACAGCCAATGTCTGGTCCATCCTCGATTATTCAGTGGAGGGAAAAGAGTCTGAGAAAGCGATCCAGGCAGCCCTGGAGGAGACCCTGCGGGCAGTGAAAAATGCAGGAAGCAACCCCGATATCCCCTTTACAGTGTTCAAGCCCACTGCCTTTGGGAGCCACAAGGCCCTGGAGATCCTCAGTGGAGCAACTGAACCCTCTCCGGAAATCAAAGAAGAGGGCGAAAAATTCTACCATCGGATCGACACCCTCTGCAAGACTGCTTTTGACAATGACATTCCCATCATGATCGATGCCGAGGAGACCTACATTCAGAATTTCATCGACCAGGTAGTGATGGATATGATGCGTAAGTACAATAAGGAGAAATGTATTGTATTCAATACCTACCAGATGTACCGCCACGACCGGATCGCAATCCTGGAGAACGATATCAAGGCTGCATGGGAGGAAAAGTTCTTCCTGGGCGCCAAGTTTGTCAGGGGAGCTTACATGGAAAGGGAACGCGCACGAGCAGCCAAAATGGGCTACGAAGATCCCATTCAGCCCGACCGGGAGAGTACCGACCACGATTACAACCTGGCCCTGAAAATCTCCATGGACAACATCGATGTGCTCACCATCTTCAACGGTACTCACAACGAGTACAGCAGCCAGTACCTGGCCGAACTGATGATCGAAAAGCTAATGGATCCGGCCGACAAACGGATCTGGTTCTCACAGCTCTACGGAATGAGTGAACACATCAGTTTCAACCTGGCAGCTGCTGGTTTTAATGTGGCAAAATATGTACCTTACGGTCCGGTTAGATTTGTACTCCCCTACCTGATGCGACGGGTAGAAGAGAATACTTCGGTAAAGGGACAAACCGGACGGGAGCTTTCGCTGATAAAGAAAGAGCGGCAACGCAGAAAGAATGAAAATAGATAACCAGAGAAACACCTACCGCATCTGGCTCAGCCGACTGGTGATAACCATTGTCTTTGCGCTGGTTATCCTGGTATTTATCTTTGTCTCCTGGTTCGACAACCCGGAGTCCACCATCAGCAAATACCATATCATCATCGCGATCTCAGTGGTCTACTTAGTGATCAACTGGGTCAACTATCTGAAGCGCCCCTATTTTGTCTCCTACAGCGACCAGGGCGAGATGATTGTGGTAAGGTACTACCCTATCAGCATGTTCACCAGCCGCAAGCACTCCATCGAGATTCCCAAGCAACAGTTTGTGAAGTTTGAACTGAAGCCCTTCTTGTTCGGAAGCCAGCATTATCTGATCCTCCACCAGAACTTCCGCGGCAAAGTGGCCAATTACCCCCGCATCAGCCTCTCGGCCATGGACAAGGAGGACCGGCAGAAAATGTTCCAATCGCTGGAGAAGTATGTGACTCCCTGAATTTAACTTTTTACTTTACAGGCATCGATAAAAGATGCCGCATTCTTTCCATTCTGAATTACGGAATAATCTAACACCCGCTGATGTTTACTCTGGACGTGGGGATGAAATACTCAGAAGAAGAAAAGAAATCAAGTATATATCACCATCTCCCTCTCGGCATCCCAACCCATTCCCTTTACATAAACATTATAAAGCCCTGGTTGAGAGAATCCATCCCATACAACCTCATGTTTTCCGGGTTCAAGCCCTTCTGCTTCCAGACGCCAGACTAATTCACCATGACGGTTCAGAATATCCACATAAACATCACCCTTTTCCGGAACAGAAACCTCCATAACTACCTTATCATTCGAATCAGTACCGAGTGTCCGAATTGAAGGAAGATCAGGCTGGCAAACCTTTCCTGTTGTTTTCCATGAACCATAATCGAAAGGTTCATCACACATATGATATTTATCTTCGTTAAATCCTTTAGTATTTTTTCTAAGATAACTTGTCAGTAGAGGAGTCCTTTTAATTGAATCAAGTTTCATTTTTTTTGCCTTACCATCTTTCCAGAAATAAACCGGTATATCAAATGGATCAAGAACATCTGAAAGACCACGTTCGATGCCAATATGGAAAA
>JAGLPR010000276.1 GCA_023137255.1 Bacteroidales bacterium
TGGAAAAACAGGGTATTGTGATGCCGGTCTTTTCGGTAGAATCGAAATACAGAAACGTGCTGAAGTACGATGAGCTGGTTACCATTGAGACCACAGTGAAGGAGTTGCCGGCAGTCAGGATGGAATTTTTTCACCGGATTCTTAACGAATCAGGCTCAGTGGCCCATGAGGCAAAAGTGGTTCTGGTTTTTTTGGATAGGCTTACCAGCCGTCCGGTCAGGGCCCCGGAGACCTTGGTGAAATTGCTTGAGAACTATTCAGGCTGAAGAGTTAGCAATGTGATCTCGGGCCGGATCCCCACCCGTCCCGGGAAACCGGTGTAGCCCAGTCCCCGGTTCACATAAAGGTACTGTCCGTTCTCCCTGTAGAGACCGGCCCAGTGCTTGTAGGTCCACTGTGAAGGACTCCATTTGAAATTTCCGATCTCGATCCCGAACTGCATTGCGTGTGTATGTCCTGAAAGCGTGAGTTCAATCTCCTCTTTTCCGCGTACCTGCAGATCCCAGTGGGAAGGATCGTGGGAAAGAAGGATCCTGATCAGTGTTCGATCGGAGCCTTCCAGGGCCCTGGAGAGGTCGCCGTGTTGCGGGAAGGGATGTTTACCCCAGTTCTCCACACCGATGATCTCCAGGGAGTGACCATTTAGCGATATGGTCCGGTGTTCGTTCAGCAGGAGATCAAATCCACATGCGCGTATCTGTTCCTTCACCTGTTCCAGGTTGGCAGCCTCCTCCTCCTTTGATTTCCATTGAAAATAGGCCCCGTAATCGTGGTTTCCCAGCACCGCAAACTTACCCAGCGGGGCATTTAATTCATTCAGGATCTTCACAAATGGATCCGTTTCGTCTGCGAAGTTATGGACCATATCTCCTGTAAACAGAATCAGATCGGGTTCCAACAGGTTCACTTGTTCCACCACTTTACTGATATATCCCGGATGGTTATAGAAACCGGCAAGGTGGATGTCGGAGAGCTGTACCACCCTGAGTCCGTGAAACGATTCAGGGAGCAAGGGAATTTCAATGCTTTCCCTGTAAACTTTAACATTGGTACGTCCTCTAGCCATACCCAATCCAAAACCGATAAGTACCAGGAGTCCCAGCGCCGCTCCGGGGATCAGGAACCATTTCCGAAAGCCCGCTACATCCTGCCGGAACAAACTTGCCACGGCCATGGAGATATCACTAAGCAGTTGGGTAATGTTGAACAGTAGTTTGGGCACATAGAGCATCAGGAAAATGCCCATGATCAGCATCACCCCGAAGAATTTAGAGGGATCGCGCAGGTGCTGAAATTGTGTCCCGGCCCTGATTAGCGCCACAAACATCAGCAATGTGATACACCAGTATATATATAAGAAGAGCTGGTTCCCTTCCCGTCCGGGAGAGAACAGGTGCTGGATTCCCCGCAGTGCGTAAAGATCCATTCCCACCATAAAGAGGGTCAAAAAGGCGATTATCAACAGTGGTCTCATAGGCTGACTGGAAATCACAAAATAGCAATTATTAATGGAGTTTCCACCTGGTTGGTTTCAGAATAAAAATTGTAAATTTGAAAGCATGAGAACATGCAGATTCGTGCCGGGACTTGTACTCCTGATCCTGGCTTTTCAGATGGTAAGTTACCAGACATCTTTCGCACAGAACCAGCAAACCGACCAGGAAATTCTGGTTGCCCCCCTCCCGGAGTTGCTGAAAAGCCAGGATGGCGTGCCCATCGAATCGGCCGAACAATGGGAGAAGATCCGGCGTGTTGAGCTGCTGGAGCTTTTCAGGGAACATATGTATGGACGGGTCCCGGAGACCAGTGTGACCATAAACCATCATCTGAAATTTTGTGATTGGGAAGCCCTGAATGGAACCGCCATTCTGAAGGAGGTGGAGATGGAGGTCATCCGGAATTCCGATACCCTGGACATTACCCTGTTGATCTTTCTTCCCAAAAACCAGCCGGGCCCGGTTCCCCTTTTCCTGGGCCTGAATTTTAATGGAAATCATACCGTTCATTCAGATCCCCGGATCAGTGTGACTGCAAGCTGGGTGGGGAACAACAGGGATCTTGGAATATCAGATAACCGATCCACAGAGGCCGCTAGGGGAGCAAGCGCTAAGCGCTGGGAGATAGAGCTAATTCTTTCAAGGGGTTACGGACTGGCCACCATGTACTATGGCGACATCGATCCGGATTATGACGATGGATTTAAGAACGGGATCCATGCATTGATGGATGAAGATCGTGAACCGGATTCCTGGAGTTCCATTGCAGCATGGGCCTGGGGCCTGTCCCGCGCCATGGATTATTTTGAGGAGGATGCAGATATTGACCAGAAGCGGGTGGCGGTCATGGGTCACTCCAGGCTGGGTAAGACATCGCTCTGGGCAGGGGCACAGGATGAAAGGTTTGCCATGGTGATCTCCAATAACTCCGGATGCGGAGGTGCGGCCCTTTCCAGGAGGGCCCAGGGCGAAACAGTGAGTCTAATAAACAACGGCCGTCCACACTGGTTTGCTGCCAGGTTCAGTGATTACAATGACAAAGAAGCAGAGCTGCCGGTGGATCAGCACATGCTGATGGCCCTGATGGCTCCGCGCCCGCTCTATGTGGCCAGCGCGGAAGAGGATGACTGGGCCGATCAGCCTGGTGAATTCCTTTCACTCTATCATGGGAGCCAGGCCTACAAGCTCTATGGTGAGGAGGCCCTTTCCGATAAATCTATGCCGGAACTGAACCAGCCGGTAAAAGCAGGCAGGGTGGGTTATCACATTCGCACGGGAAAACACGATGTGACTTGCTTCGACTGGGAGCAGTACCTCGATTTTGCTGATCAACATTTGCTTGCACCCGAAGGCAATGGATTCGAGAACATGGTGACCAGGGAGTGGATCGATGAACGTTTGTTCAGCACCAGTCCCAGGCTGATTCTAACCCCGGAACTGGAGTACAGGATCTGGAAACAACTGGATTCGGGCGATACCCTGGTTGCAGGTGGAATGAGGCTGCTGCTACAGAACGCTGAAGCGATGCTGGAGCTGGATCCCCTGGTGAGACAACAAACGGGAAGAAGGCTGCTGGGTGTTTCCAGGGAGGCAATCCGAAGGCTGACCACACTTGCTCTTGCCTATCGTTTTGAGAGGGACCAGCGTTATCTCGACCGGCTGGAGGAAGAGCTTAAGGCGGTCTGTTCCTTCAGTGATTGGAATCCGTCCCACTTCCTCGATGTGGCTGAAATGGCCGCTGGTGTAGCTCTGGCCATTGACTGGGCAGGGGAGTGGCTCTCTCCGGAAGTGAACCAGCAGGCGCGATATGCATTGGTGAATAAGGCTTTGAAAAAGGGGCTTGCTTCATCCGGGGACAACTGGTGGATTACCACAGATAACAACTGGAACCTGGTGTGTCACGGGGGACTCTCGCTGGCGGCGCTGGCGGTCTACGAGGATGAACCGGCATTGGCATCTGCCATCCTGCACCAGGCGGTGGAGCACATTCCGCTGGCAATTAAACCCTATGCTCCTGATGGGATCTATCCTGAAGGAGCGTCCTACTGGTTTTATGCCACTACCTATCTCACCGCGGCAATTTCAGCTTATGAGTCAGCTCTGGGGACCGATTTTGGCTTAGCCATGGCACCCGGCGTGATGGAGAGTGCCATTTTCAGCCAGGTGCTGGCCGGACCATCCAGGGAGTATTTTAACTATTTTGATTCGGGTCTGGGAGGGTTTCAAAGTGTGACCCATTTTGGCCTGCTGTCGTGGTTTGCATACCGATCGGGTGACGGACTTGACTGGAACAGTTATGCCTCTGTGCTGGAGGCTGAACTAAATGCTTCCATACCGCGAAAAGGACCTCGTTTTTTCCCGGCTCATTTTCTCAACCTGGCCAAACTGGAAAGGGAAAATGGAGAGGAGTTTAAATGGCCGGAGACATGGTCAGGAGGAGGGGAAGAACCTATTGTGGTGATGAGAGACAGGTTTAATATTGATGAGGCCTTCTTCCTGGCAGCCAAGGGTGGCCGGGCGGCTGATAACCACGGGAACATGGATGCAGGTTCATTTGTATTTGAACTGGATGGGGTGCGCTGGTCGGTCGATCCGGGGAACCAGGACTACAACACCCTGGAGCAACTAATGGGGGGAGCCTTATGGAACAGGGCGCAGGATTCGCGAAGGTGGAGCCTGCTCACCAAGAACAGTTTCGGGCACAGCACTCTCACAGTGAATGGAGAGATGCACCTGGCCGATGCACGCGCCACCCTGGTGAGGTGCGAAATGAGGGGTGCCCGGCCGGAATTTATATTTGATCTGTCGGGACTTTTCGGTGATAATCTTCAGAGTGCTAAACGCACATTTACAAGGTTGTCCGACACCCGGCTCGGGATAAGGGATGAGGTGGTCTTCTCCCCGGAAACCCTTACCCTGACCTGGCAGATGATGACCCGTGCTGAGGTGAAAATAGAGAAGGACAGGATTGAGCTGGAGCAGGAGGGGGCTACACTCTATCTCACCATTCCCGGGGTGACGCCTTTCGAGGTGAATGTGGTTTCGCTCTCACCCCCTCCGCTCTCCTTTGATAAGGATATCCAAGGTCTGAAGCGCCTGGAGATTCAATGGAAAAGTGAGGATTTTACCGGCAAAGCTGCCACCCTTTTTATTGAACTTGATTCTAAAGAACCCTGATTATGAATTTCAAAACTATATTTCCGGCACTGCTCCTGGCGGTGGTGCTCTCCTCAGCCTGCATGCGAGGTGGAGAGACAGATAAACCCAATTTTGTATGGATCATTTCCGAAGACAATTCCAAACACTACATGGAGCTGTTCGATCCCCACGGCATAGCCACTCCGAACATTGGAAAAATGGCTGTAGAGGGGCTCCTGTTTACCCGTGCATTCTCCAATGCACCGGTGTGCAGCGTGGCCCGATCCACTCTGATCTCCTCATGCTACGGACCCAGGACCGGGGCTCAGTTCCACCGGAAGTCGAAGCTGGTGCCCATGCCCGAAGGCATTGAGATGTTTCCTGCCTACCTGAAAGAGGCAGGATATTACACCACCAACAACAGCAAGGAGGATTACAACTACTTCAAAAGGGGTGAGGTGTGGGATGAATCCTCCAATGCGGCACACTGGACCCAGAGGGAGCCCGGACAGCCCTTCTTTCACAAGGAGTCCCACCCGGTGTCGCATGAAAGCAGACTCCATTTTGAAGCGGGACTGATGGAATCCTATACCACAGTAGTGGACCCGGACCATGTACATCTCTTTCCCAATCATCCCGATACCGA
>JAGLPR010000277.1 GCA_023137255.1 Bacteroidales bacterium
ATTGTGGGTAAGATAATTAAAGAACTGGAAGAGGCGGATGAGTTGGAGTCGACCTTTGTATTCTATTTTGGCGATCATGGCGGGGTACTTCCCGGAAGCAAGGGGTATGCATATGAAACAGGACTGCATGTTCCGCTGGTGGTACGGATCCCGAAAAAGTTCAGACACCTGGTGGATATGAAGCGGGGCGAAGTGACGGATGGTTTTGTGAGTTTCATCGATTTTGGCCCGACGCTACTGGAGCTGGCGGGTGTTGAGATTCCGCCGGGAGTGGATGGGAGACCTTTCCTGGGAGAAGGGGTGCCGGCCCGGCAACTCGACGATCGGCAGGTGACCTACGGCTATGCCGACCGGTTCGATGAGAAATATGACCTGGTACGCACCGTCCGGAAGGGAAACCTTAAGTACATGCGTAACTACCAGCCTTTCAATGTGGACGGACTGCAGAACAACTACCGTTACCTTTGTCTGGCTTATCAACAGTGGAGAGAGATGTTCAGGGCAGGGGAGCTGAACGAGGTACAGGCGCAGTTTTTTCAACCCAGGGAGCCGGAAGCGCTTTATGACCTGGATAATGATCCCTATGAAACCAACAACCTGGCTTGGGATCCTGGTTATGGCGAGGCACTGTCGGAGATGAGGGACCTTTTGGAGGATTGGTTGAAGGGCATGCCCGATCTCAGTTTCTACCCGGAAAATCTGCTGCGCAGCGATGCCTTTGAAGACCCTGTTCGTTTTGGACAGCAACACCAGGAGGATATTGCCAGTCTGATCGATGTGGCCAATCTGCAGCTGTTGCCCTATGAGGAGGCGCGTGACGGGATCAGTACAGCCCTTTCTTCAAAAGATCCGGTTACCATTTACTGGGGAATGATTGTCTGTAGTGCTTTTGGAGAGGAGGCCGGGGAGTTTGCCGGATTGGCCGGGGAGTTGTGCGCCCATGACGATTTGTTGGTGCGGACCAGGGCAGCTGAGTTCCTGGGACTTTCGGGACTGGGCAATCCGGTACCGGTGATTACTGCGGCGCTAACTCAATGTAGTGACGGAGTGGAGGCATTGCTTATACTCAATTCACTGGTCTTGCTGATGGATGGTCCTCATTCCTACAAGTTTGCAGTGGATGAGGAGTTGCTGGCTCCTGAAGTGATTGAGGATAAACAGGTGCAGCGCCGCCTGGAATACATTCATACGAGGATGGACCCCTAAAAAAAGCTGTAAATTTGGGAATGATTTCATTTGAGGAGTTTTTGAAAGAGAACCTGGTGCTGCTGGATGGTGCCATGGGTTCGCTGATCTATGAAAAGGGTGTATTTATTGACAAGTGCTACGATGAACTGAATCTCTCCAGACCCGAACTGATCCGTTCCATACATGAGGAGTACATTATGGCAGGGGCCAATGTGATAGAGAGCAACACCTATGGTGCCAACCGTTTTAAACTGAAATCGCACAACCTTCAGGAACAGATCGGAGAGATCAACAGGAAGGGCGTTGAACTGGCACGGAGTGCAGCCGGGGAGAATGCCTATGTGGCCGGCTCCATGGGGCCATCGGGACTGGAGATCGAGCCGTGGGGGGAGACCACCCTCCAAGAGGTGTTTGAGGCCTATGCCGAACAGGCCGGATATTTGCAGGAGGAGGGAGTGGACCTTTTTATCCTGGAGACTTTCCAGGACATAAGGGAGATGGAGCAGGCGATCAAAGCCATTAAAAGTGTCAGCAAATTGCCGGTGGTGGCGATGATGACAGTGGGCGAGGATGGGAAAACCCGTTATGGGGTGGACCTGGAGGACATAGTTGGCATGCTTGCCGACAGCCAGGCTAATGTAATCGGTCTGAACTGCACAGTGGGACCCAAATCGATGCTCGATTTTGTTGAACAGATCCGCAGGATCTCTACAAAACCTGTCTGTATCATGCCCAACGCCGGGCGGCCCCAGTATACCGATGGCAGGATGATTTACCTGAGTACCCCGGAATATTTTTCTGTATATACCAGGCGTTTTATCGACAAAGGGGTACGGATGCTGGGCGGATGCTGCGGAACCACCCCAGACCACATAGCAAAAATGGCCAATGCACTGGCCATGAAACAGACGCGTATCCAGCACTCCATCAATATCGGGGTGAAACCGGTCACCGACGAGCCGCTTCCCGATCCCGTACCTGCTGCAGAAAAATCGAGTCTTGCAGGGAAGCTCCATTCGGGTAAACAGGTGGTGCTGGTGGAGATGGTACCTCCCAGGAGCACCGATATTACCAAACCACTTGAGGGCGCCAGGCTGTTGACGCAACACCATGTGGATGCCATCAATATTCCGGATGGTCCCCGGGCTACTGCACGAATGACCGGATTGGCGCTGGCGGTGCTGCTGCAGAACCAGGTGGATATTGAGATGGTGCTACACTATACCTGCCGCGACCGCAATCTGCTGGGTATGCAGTCTGACCTGCTTGGGGCTACAGCCATGGGAGTGAGGAACATTCTGGCCATTACCGGGGATCCGCCCATGATCGGCGACTATCCTCAGGCCACCGCGGTTTTCGATATTGATGCCATCGGCCTGGTGCATTTGATCGATAACCTGAACCACGGCATTGATGTGGGCGAGAAGCGGATTGGCGATCCCACCTCCTTTTTTACCGGAGTGGGAATGGATCCCAACAGTGTGAATCCGGAAAATGAGATTCACCGCCTGCAACTGAAGAAGGAGGCGGGAGCAGAGTATGTCATTACCCAGCCAGTATTTGATGTGGACTCGCTGGAAGCTTTCCTGGAGCTTACTGACCTGGGGGATATGTTCCTGATAGCGGGAATCTGGCCCCTGGTGAGTTTACGGAATGCCGAATTTATGAAGAACGAGGTGCCCGGGGTGTTTGTACCCGATAGTGTGATCACAAGGATCGCTGCATTTGATACCAGGGAGGACCAGCTGAAAGCAGGAATTGAGATAGCTCAGGCCATGGTGGACCGGGTGCTGGGATTTGTGCAGGGGATCCAGGTGAGTGCTCCCTTTGGAAGGTACCACCTGGCGGTTGAGGTGGCAGAAACTATCCTGAAAGCTGAATAGATAACAACACCATAAATCTGACATATGAAAAGAATGAAAAGCGTGGCTGCAGCCATGCTCTTCGCCTGTGGCATGTTAAGTGCCCAACTGCATCCCGATTATGAAAATCCAGGGGTATTTGAACGCAACCAGGAGAAGCCCCATGCAACACTGATGCCTTACCCGTCGCTGGATAAGGCAGTAGAGGGGATCAGGAAATCATCCCCTTTCCATTTTTCACTGAACGGAGAGTGGCAGTTCCACTGGGCAGAGAATCCGGCAGAGGCACCGGTTGAATTTTATAAGCCCGGTTTTGACAGGAGAGAATGGCCCTCCATATCGGTACCCTCCAACTGGCAGATGGAAGGATTTGGCTACCCCCTGTTCCGGAACGTCGGTCTGCCCCATCCGCTGGATCCGCCGGAGGTACCCGACCAGTTCAATCCAACCGGCTCCTATTTTCGCACCTTTGAACTCCCGGGTGAGTGGAAACAGCGGCAGGTTTTCCTTCATTTCGAAGGGGTGCATTCTGCCTCCTACGTATGGGTGAACGGCAGGGAGGTAGGTTACAATCAGGGGGGCATGGAGCCCGCCGAATATGACATTACTTCCTACCTGAAAAAGGGAGAAAACACCATTGCGGTCAGGGTGTTGCGGTATAGCGATGGCTCATATATGGAGGACCAGGATACCTGGCGTTTGTCGGGAATTTACCGGGATGTTTACCTGATGTCCACCCCGTTACAGCATATCCGCGATTTTTACGTAAGCACCGATCTGGATGATTCTTATGAGGATGCCACCCTGATGGTGGCGGCATGGGTGAAGAACTACGGGCAGAAGAAACCGGGTGCCTCTGAAGTCCGTTTTACCCTGTTCGACCGGCAGGGCAGGGCGGTGCCCGGAGGCAAAGCTGTGATGCCTGCAGGAGTGGTGAATAAGGGTGAGGAGGTGACGGTGAAGCACTCCTTGAAGATCAGTAAACCCGATCTTTGGTCGGCCGAATACCCCAATCTATATACCCTGACCATGGAATTTCTGGAGGACCATATGGTTCGGGAGGTGCTCAGTACCCGGGTGGGATTCCGTGAGGTGGAAGTGATCGGTCAGGCCATCTGTGTGAATGGCGTGCCTATCAAGTTCAACGGGGTCAACAGCCACATGATGCATCCCGAAACGGGCCATGCCATGGATGTGGAGACCATGCGAAAAGACCTTCACCTGATGAAGCAATTTAACATCAACTGCGTTCGAACAAGTCACTATCCACCCAATGTGGAGTACCTCGATCTGGCCGATGAGCTGGGGATCTACGTTGTGGATGAGACCGGTGATGAGGCGCATGCCTATATTGAAATTTCAAAGCAGCCGGAGTGGAGGGAGCAGTATCTCGACCGGATGCGGAAGATGGTGTACCGCGACCGCAACCATGTTTCGGTGGTGATGTGGAGCGCCGGCAACGAAAGCGGACCGGGCGACAACATCTGTGCGCTGATTGCCGGGGGTAAGGAGATCGATCCCAGTCGTCCCGCCTGGATGTATGGCGGAAACCGCGACAAGGATCCAAAATCCAATCCCATCCGCTGCGAAGATGTGGTGGGACCCAGGTACCTTCAGCCGTTCATATTGGAGCAGCGGTTTGGTAAATCGGACGATCCGCGCCCCTCTTTCATGGACGAGTATATTGCAGCCACCGGGAACAGTCTCGGGGGACTGGACGAATACTGGGAGGTGATTTACAGGTATCCAAGGCTTACAGGCGGAGCCATCTGGGACTGGATCAGTCAGGGGATCACCCAAGCGGTGGTAAGTACACCCGATGATTCCCCTGCCGGGATCAAATGTGTATTTATGAACCGGGCTCACCTGGTGCCGGGTGAAGATGGAAAGGCACTCTACCTGAGTGGTCACGACGACTGGTTGGAGGTTTACAGGGATTCACTGCTGGATATCTCCGGAACGGAGCTGACCCTCAGCCTCCATGTGAAACCGGAGGCTTATAACGGCTTTGCAAGCTACCTGACCAAAGGAGACTATCAGTTTGGGATCATTCAGTCCGACGAAGAACACCTTGAATTCTACCTGAATACAGGAAGGAAAATCACCCTTACCGGAAATCTGCCCGATGGCTGGGAGCAGCAGTGGCACCATGTGGTGGGCAGCTACGATGGGGCAAAGATGGAGCTTTATGTGGACGGGGCCCTCCTCGCTACACAAATGTGCTCAGGGCATATTGTCAACGCACCCTACCAGGTGAACATTGGGAAGAGCGCTGAGCTGAGGGACAGCCACATGGGATACCTGTGCCATGCCACCCTGGACAAGGTGCGGATCTTCGATTCGGTGGTCTCCGTGGATAAGCTGGCAGACAGTGATGAGAACTTGAAGCGTTCATCCAGGCTCTGGATCGATTTTGAAACTTCAAAAGAGGAAGGAACTTATTATTCCATAGGGATTCCCGGACGGACTTACGGACTGATTTGGCCCGACCGGACTGTTCAGCCCGAGCTCTGGCAATTAAAGAAGTCGCCCCAGCCGGTGGTTTTCAAAGCGACTGAGCTGGAGGAGGGACGTATTAAGATCACCAACCGCCACAATTTCAGGAACCTGGAGGAGCTCGGTTTCAGCTGGGAGCTTACAGCCGATGGAGTGATACAGCAGAAAGGTACCTTTGAACTGGCCCTGGCTCCGGGCGAGGCAGGGGAGGTACTCATACCATTTAACAAAGCTGAGGTACCGCCGGGAACGCTTTGTCACCTGCTGGTCACATGCTCTACGGGAGAAGATTTCCCCTGGGCCGGCAAGGGCCATGAGGTTGCATGGGAGCAATTTGAGTTCCCGGTACAAAAGAGCCTGCCCGAAGAGGAACTTATCTATCCCAGGCTAATATTATCTGAGGATGAAGCTTCGGTGGAAGTAAGGGGGGACGGATTTGTCTATACTTTCGAAAAGCAGAGAGGAACCCTCTCTTCCATACTCCTGGAGGGTAAAGAGATACTCCGCAAGGGTCTCCGGCTGAATGTATGGAGGGCCCCGCTGGCCAATGACCTCGATTCGTGGAATTTCTGGCATACCGAGACGGGACATGTGACTGAGGGGATGGGAAGAGAGACAGCCAACGGGTGGCGTTCCATCGGACTGGACCGTCTGGAGCAGGTGGTGGATCATTTTGATTGTAGTGCGGATGTTCAGGCAGTCCTGATCCACGTGGAGGCGAGTCTCCATGCCATGAACCATACAACCGGATTCAAAGTATTCTATAATTATACCATTTACGGGAACGGGAAGATCAAGGTAGACACCAGGGTCTCCTCACGGGGAAGTATGACCAAGTGGATACCCAGAGTGGGACTGCAGATGGAACTGCCCGGTGAATTCCAGCAGATGGAGTGGTTTGGCAGAGGTCCCTTTGAGACCTATCCTGACCGGAAAACAGGGGCAAAAACAGGAATATACAGCACCACAGTGGAGGAAGCCTATGTACCCTATATCATTCCACAGGATTACGGGAACCGTACTGATGTGCACTGGTTCAGTCTGACCAATCGTGAAGGAACCGGGCTGCATATCTCTGCCGGGGGGACCTTTCATGCCAGCGCACAGAAATACACCACCGAAAATATGGACAGGGCACACTACCCGTTTCAACTGAAGGATGAAGAGGTGGTTACCCTGAACCTCGATCACCGGGTTACCGGAGTGGGAGGAACAGCCAATTCGGTATTGAATCCCTACCGTGTAGCTCCCGGGGAGTTTGAGTTTTCTTTTACCATAAAGCCGCTTAACAAATAATACCTGATGCCATGAGACATGTTGTTGTTGCTCTGTTGTTCTGCTTGTTGTTTGTTTCACTTAATGGTGCCTCTCCCGACGCCCTTTCTGGTGATCAGAAGGTAAGTGTCTGGGACCGTTATGAGATCCGGCTTGAGAGTGAAAAAGAGTATTCCAATCCCCTGTACAATGTACAGGGAGTTCCATGCCCTGTTTACTGCCCCGTCGGGCCGGAAACTCAAGATCAACGGTTTCTGGGATGGGGGAGTGGACTGGAAGATCCGTTTTATGCCTGATGAAGAGGGCGAATGGATATTTCAGACGGTCTGTTCCGATACCACCAACAGAGGTCTGCACGGAGCCACAGGCTCTTTTAGCTGTACAGAAAACAACAGTGAACTGGACCTTTACCAACACGGACCACTTACCCGGGAATAGGGCAATTATCACCTGAATCACAAAGATGGTACTCCCTTTTTCTGGCTTGGTTGTACCGCCTGGAGCAGCGTGCCCGGCTGGGATACAATGTGATCCAGCTGGTGGGCACCCAATGGCGGGGGTGTGATCAGAACAGCGAGGGCCAGGTGGCCTTTACCGGCAGCGGAAGGATCACGATTAATCCCGCTTTTTTTCAATATTTCGACGAGAAGATGGACCGGGTCAATGCCCATGGTCATGTGGCGGGACTGGTACTCTTGTGGGCCCTTCCCTTTGGTAGGGGGATGGAGCTGAGTCCGGGGTATTATCTCCCCGACCGGGAGGCGATCCTGCTGGCTCGCTACATGGTGGCCAGGTACGGGGCCCATCATGTGACCTGGATCCTGGGTGGCGATGGCAAATACTTTGATGAACTGGAGGACCGCTGGAAGTATATTGGGCAAGAGGTGTTCTGGGACAAAGCCATCGAACTACCGGGGAGCAGACAAATTGGTATGCTGGGTGCATTTATGCGGGGATTTGACTGGTGGAACCTGCTGCCTGCGCAGGAGCTGTTGCTGGAGCAACCGGGTGAAGAAAATTACAAACATCATCTCTCTGTACTGAAATCAAAGGACCAGGAGGTGATCCTGGTCTATATTCCGGCAGCAAAGCTGGAGGTAAGCCTCCTGCTTCCACCTGGCAAACAGTACAGGTACCAGTGGTTCGACCCTGTCACAGGAAAAACCTCAGATGCTGAGGTCCAAATTGAAAAGAGGGTAATGAATGTTCAAAACCCTCTTGAAAAAGACACTGTTCTTTTAGCTATAACAGTGTATTAATTTTCGGCATAAAAATGATCAGGTAGGTAAAAAATGAGATCCCTGCGGTAAATGCCAACAAAACATTCCCCATGGCCCTGATCCTGACCCCTTGATCTAAGGAGATAGATTGGTCGTAAACAGTCAGCAGGTTTGCAGCACTTCTGTAAATTCCCATGCTTAAAAGCGCCAGAGAGAGGACGCTTACAACGGTCCATTGTAAAGCATTCAACTTTAAGAAAATACCCACTGATATAACCGCTACAATGAAGAGCAGCTGCAGAAGCATTTCACCGTTGCCGGTGAAAATTTTCCTGAATCCAATGTTATGTCTGGCACATTTTTTTACCATGGTCTCATACAGATTATGTGACCAAAGATAGTAATAGTTCCACGAATACCTAATTTTCGTACACGAAAATCGATAAGGCCTATTTTTCCCGGGAAACACTTTCCATGAAAGTACTCTCTTTTAGGAGCAACACTCCAACCAGGGCAAAGAGGGTATTTCTGATAGCTGCTTTTGGGTTAGCTCAAGCTTTTGATCCTTTGTTCTTATCTGCCAGCCTGGAGTATTTCTGAATATAGATCTGGTGCATCAGATGGGCTTCAAACTTGTTAATACTTTTCGCACCCCCCAGGAACTCTGCCTCAATAAAGGCCCTGCATGCCTTCTCCAACACCTGGCATACCACGAAGGCCTCATCCAGGTCGCGTCCCACACATACGGCCCCATGGTTGGCCATCAAAGCAGCGTTGCGGCCCCTCAGCGCCCTCACTGTCTTCTTTGTAATCTTCCTGGTAGAAGGCAGAGCGTAATCAGCAACCCTTACAGTGGGGCCGATGATCTGTGCCATATCGTCCAGGATTGGGGGCACCTCCCTGTGGGCAGAAGCCACGGTGGAGGCATTCATCTGGTGGGTATGGATCACCGCGTGCACCTTTTTTCGTGTACGGTAGATCTCACAGTGAAGCTCCTTCTCCGAAGAAGGTTTTACCGGTCCGTCATATTCAGAGGTGCGGTAGTTGACCAGCACAATGTCTTCGGGAGTGAGTTCCTCGTAGGTCCGGCCGCTGGGAGTAATAAGCATATAGGTGTCATCGACCCGGATGCTGATGTTTCCCCAGGTACGGACCACCAGTCCCTCATTCACTAACCGCAGTCCACCCTCAATTACCTGTCTCCTGATATGTTCAATCTTTTCCATGATCTGTTCCGCGGGGATAAGGTCTTTGTATGTACGAATGTAACAATTCATCGTTCCTGTGCAAAATGGAGGTTTACTGACTAAACCAAAAATATACTATATTACAGTTGTGCCCAATGCACCATCCGGCAACATAATATAGTCCGGGACAAAGCGTAGAGATCGACGGGAAAAGGCCATCAGGACCACAGCACCTAAGCTTGAAACAGGAATAAGCTATTACAAATCAGACTTATGAAGCCATTCAAACAGTTGCAATTCAAATTGAATTTGCTGCTTGTTGCAGCAGTCACGGCCATTCCGGGAAACCTGGTTGCCCAGACATCTTTTCCGGGTAACAGGGTAGCAATGTTGAAAAGCTATGATGCGGATCACCTGCTGAATATTGCTTTGCCCCTGGGGGGGATCGGCACAGGAACCGTCTCTCTGGGAGGAAGGGGAGAGCTTAGAGACTGGGAGATTATGAATGTTCCGGGCAAGGGCTACAGCACGGTGGTGAAAGGGAACGATGCTCCTTTTTTTGCCATTCACACCAGGGACGAGAAGGGGACCTCAAATACCAAAGCACTGCTGGGACCTCTTTACGATTCTGAGTACCAGGACAAAGAGGGGCGAAGTGTGAATAATCATGGATTGCCCCGTTTCGATCATGCCACTTTTGAATCCACCTATCCTTTCGGAATGGTGAGCCTGAGTGATAATCAGATGCCGGTGAAGATCAGGATGGTGGGCTACAATCCATTGATCCCCGGCGATGCAGATGCCTCCGGGATCCCCATGGCCATTCTCCAATATGAAATAGAAAACCTGACAGAGTCTGACTTATCAGTATCCATTGCCGGGAGTTTGCGAAATTTCATTGGTAAGGATGGCAGGGAAGTTCAGGAGGACTGGAAGGGGGACCAGGTTCCAATGGGTGCATCCGGTAATATCAATATATACAGAGAAAGCGGCAGTGTTAGTGGAATTTACATGTTTTCTGAAGGAGTGCAGAAGGAACATCCGGCCTGGGGTACCCTGGCACTGACTACTCCGGATGAGGAAGCTGGGAAAGTCACTTACAGAACCAGCTCTATTCCAAATTCCTGGGGCCATGCCCTGCTCGATTTCTGGGATGATTTCAGTGTGGATGGATTGTTGACCGAGAAGAACGAGCGGGCAGATCAGGATCCCATGGCCTCACTGGCAGTACAGAAAACTCTGAAGGCCGGTGAAAGAGCTGTTTTTACCTTTTACCTTACCTGGCATTTCCCCAACCGTCAAACCTGGGGTGGCTGGAGCAATGATCCTGGTGACAGGGTAGGGAACTATTACACCACCCAGTACAAAGATGCCTGGGAGGTGATCGAAAAGGAGGTAAGCAGGCTTCCTGATCTTACAAGCAAAACCGAGGTATTTGTGAATGCCATAATGACCAGCAGCTATCCGGAGGTGGTGAAGGAGGCTGCCCTCTTTAACCTGAGTACCCTTCGTTCCCAGACTGTATTCAGGACGGAGGATGGGCTTATGTTTGGTTGGGAGGGGGTCATGGACCGCTTTGGGTCTTGCTATGGCTCCTGTACACATGTTTGGAACTATGAAAATGCCACGGCCTTCTTATTTAATGATCTTGCCAGGAGCATGCGCGATGTGGAGTTCGGGTACGCCACTAATGAAAAGGGCCGAATGAGTTTTCGTGTCAACCTGCCCCTGGAGCATGCACAAAACTCACCTTATGCAGCAGCAGACGGACAGATGGGAACCATCATGAAGTTTTACCGGGAGTGGCAACTCTCGGGCGATCAGGTCTTCCTGGAAAAGCACTGGGAAAAAGTAAAGGCTGCCCTGGCCTTTGCCTGGATCGAGGGGGGATGGGATGCAAACCAGGACGGAGTGATGGAGGGAGTGCAGCACAATACCATGGACATAGAGTATTTTGGTCCGAACCCCCAGATGCAATTCTGGTACCTCGGAGCGTTGCGTGCCGGTGAAAAAATGGCCCTTGCCATGGAAGAGCAGGCCTTCGCTGAAAAATGCAAGAAGCTTTATGTTCAGGGTGGTATCATGACAGACAGCCTTATTTTCAATGGGGAGTATTATTTCCATAAGCTGGAGCCTGTAAAATCTAAAAAGGATATTGCCAGGGGACTGATGGCCAACATGGG
>JAGLPR010000278.1 GCA_023137255.1 Bacteroidales bacterium
ATGGCCCATGTGCTGGATCTGGGTTACCTGGCCGATACGGCGCACATACGGTCGGCCTACCGCAGCATACTGGCTTACAATAGCCGGGACGATATGTCGAATCATTTTAATAACATGCGCTCCTATGCCATGGGCAATGAGAAGGCACTGTTGATGGCCAGCTGGCCCCATGGGGGACGCCCGGAGATCCCCTTTCCCTACTGGTCCGAGGTAATGACCGGATTTGAGTATGCAGCGGCCATCGGCATGCTCTACGAAGGCATGGAGGAAGAGGGCCTTGAGGTGATGCAAAACATCAGGGACCGTTACAATGGGAGCAAACGAAATCCCTTCGATGAAGCGGAGTGCGGTCATCACTATGCCCGGGCCATGGCTTCCTGGAGCTCTGTCCTGGCATTAAGCGGCTTCCATTATTCAGCGGTGGAAAGATCCATCTGCTTCACAGACAGACCCGGAACCTATTTCTGGTCCAATGGTTCAGCCTGGGGAGTGTATGATATTCAGAAGATTGGAGAAAAATTTCAAGTGAAATTTTCTTTGTTGCATGGCGAAATTGAGCTCAGCCGGTTTATGATCGGGGAGCAGGGGGAGCTTACATTTGAGGTGCCTCGTCAATTGAAGGAAAATGAAATACTTCACCTTGAATATGATGGAAAGAAAATTGCTAAATTAGATAATAAATGAACCCTATGAAACAAATTGCTCCCGTATTCCTCTTACTGGCCCTGCTGGTATCCTGTGATCAAACACCCCCTCCTGATGCTTTGGCACCACTACCTGAAGCCAGACAGCTCCTTTGGCATGAACTGGAGTTCTATGCCTTTGTACACTTCAATATGAACACCTTCACCGATATGGAGTGGGGGACAGGCGGGGAGTCGCCGGAGCAGTTCAACCCGACAGAACTGGATTGCCGGCAGTGGGCCAGGGTGTGCAAAGAGGCTGGCATGAAGGGCATTATCCTGACTGCCAAGCACCACGATGGCTTCTGTCTGTGGCCATCGGAGTTCACGGAACACTCTGTGAAAAATTCCCCCTGGAAGGATGGGCAGGGAGATGTGCTTAGAGAGCTGGCCGATGCCTGTCAGGAATTCGGACTTAAACTGGGATTGTACCTTTCGCCGTGGGACCGCAACCATGCCGAATATGGAACGGATACCTATATCACCTATTTCCGGAACCAGCTCACCGAGCTGATGACCAACTATGGAGAGGTTTTTGAAGTGTGGTTTGACGGGGCCAACGGGGGGACCGGTTACTACGGGGGAGCCAATGAGGAACGCCGGGTCGACCGGAAAACCTACTATGACTGGCCCAATACCCGGCAGATAGTCAGGGACCATCAACCCGATGCGGTGATGTTCAGCGATGCAGGTCCGGGTGTACGCTGGGTAGGTAATGAAGCAGGGTGGGCCGGTGAAACCAACTGGAGCATGATCCGAAGGGATGAGTTTTATCCGGGATCTCCCAACTACAAAGACCTGACCACCGGGCACGAGGATGGGACCCACTGGGTGCCTGCCGAGGTGGATGTCTCCATCCGGCCGGGATGGTATTATCACCAATCGGAAGATCATAAGGTGAAGTCGGTAAAACACCTGGTAGATATCTACTACCACTCCATTGGAAGGAATGCCTCCTTCCTGCTGAATTTTCCCGTGGATCAGCGTGGACTGATTCATGAAAAGGATGTGGAGCAGCTGATGAAAATGGTTGAAGTCATAAGCCGTGATATGGAGACGAATCTTGCCATGGATGCAGTGGTGGAGGGGAGCAGTGCAAGGGGGGATTCCAGGAGATTTGATGCCAGGAAAGCTGTGGATGGGGACCCGGAGACTTTCTGGACCACTGACGATGAGCTTACTACTGCTTCGCTGACCATCGATTTTGGAAAGGAGACCACCTTTAACCGTTTCCTGGTACAGGAGTACATTCCGCTGGGGCAACGGGTAAAAGCATTTTCTCTGGAAGCGTGGGTGAACGAAGCCTGGGTAGAGATTGATATGCAGACCACCATAGGGAACAAGCGGATTCTCCGTTTTGAGAATGTAAGCTCAGAGAAACTGAGGCTGAATATCCTGGATGCCAGGGCTTGTCCGGTCATTTCAAACATAGAGGTGTACCATGCCCCGAAACTTCTGGAACCTCCTGCCATTGAACGGGACAAGCAGGGCCATGTATCCCTGGAGTCCTTTGACAATGGGCTCGATATTTATTATACTACAGATGGTACGGATCCCACAGAAAGCTCCACCAGGTACACGGAGACCTTCCAGCTTAAAGGAAAAGGAGAGGTTAAAGCCCTGGCCCATGACCCGGAAACGGGACAGGCAAGTGCAGTGGCTCAGCAGGATTACGATATCTGTAAAGAGCTTTGGCAGGTGCTCCTGCCCGATCCCAAATTGGACCACAGAGGACAGGCAGTCATCGATGCAAACCCGCGTACCCTCTGGAGAAGCAAAGCGGACCAGGGATTGCCGCAGACCCTGATTGTGGACCTGGGAGAAATCCTGGAACTTTCCGGGTTTACCTACCTGCCTACCCAGCAACGATTTATTGACGGGACCATCTCTCACTACAACTTTTATGTGAGTGGGGACGGAAAGCAGTGGGGAGAGCCTGTTTCTGCAGGAGAGTTCAGCAACATCAGGAACAGCCCGGTCCTTCAGACAAAAACGTTTGAATCCACCCCGGGAAGGTTTATCAAATTTGTGGCTGAACGTGAAATCAACGGTCAGGGTTTTGTAAGTATTGCAGAGCTGGGAGTGGTAACTGCTGGTGAATAGCCATTCTGTCAATCAATTTCATCGGGAAAGGGAACCGGAGTCTGTGTCTCATTGGAGCATGGCATTCCGGCATCGACTTCCCTCAGGTAGTCAGATAGAATGGCAGCCAGTTCCTCTTTGAACTGAGGCTCATCTTTTGCCAGGTTATTTTCTTCTGAGATATCCTGGTGGAGGTTGTACAGTTCCAGGCTACTGTCGAGGTGTCGGTATATCAATTTCCAATCGCCTTTTCTTACGGTGCTATACGGAAACTGGTCATATGTGTGTGGGAAATGCCAGAATATGGCCCTTTCACTCTTACTGTTTTCCATGCCTTTTAAATGAGGAACAAAACTTATTCCGTCCACCACCTGGGTAATTCTGTTTGCATGCTCTGATGCTGCAATTTCCAGAATGGTCGGGAACAGGTCTTCAATGATCACGTACTGTCCGGTCGTTGTTCCAGGCTCTGTCACTCCAGGCCAATACACCATCAGGGGCACCCTGATCCCCCCTTCATAGGGAGTGAGTTTGTGCCCCCGCAGGGGTTTGTTCAAAGCGGCCTGACTGGGCTGGCCATTGTCTGACATAAATATGATGACTGTATTGTCCCCAATCCCGTGCCGTTTCAGGTTGCTGACAATATCTCCCAAAGACTTGTCCATCCCCTCGATCATGGAGGCATATGCAGAATTGAATTCCGACAGCCCGGCATCCACATATTTCTGGAAGTATCGATCGTCCTTTTCCCACGGTGCATGAATGGCATAATGTGACAGGTAGAGGTAGAATGGCTGATCGTCCCGCACGGCCCTGTCTACTTCCCTGTTTGCCTCAATGGTAAGTGCTTCAGTCAAATAAATATCTTTGCCGTGATATTTCTCCAGTCCGGGCACATCCCAGATGGCATCTCCTTTTCTCCAGCTTGCACTGAAGTTGTTTGTCCCATAGTAGCTCCCGGGTCCCCCGGCTGCATGCCCCGCGATATTTACATCAAATCCAAGGTTCAGCGGATCTTCTCCGGGTGTTCCGGTAGCACCGAAATGCGCTTTCCCCACATGTATGGTCCGGTATCCCGACTCCCTTAATAGTTGTGGGAGGGTCACAGCTTTAATGGTTCGTGGAATGTTTCCACCCTGACTCATTCCGTTCATGTTCCAGTCTGGTGGTGTAATCTTTTTGTGTTTGGGGTCAGGTGATCTGTCCTTCCGAAGGGTCCAGTTAGTTACCTGGTGCCGGGCTGCATTCATACCGGTCATCAGGCTGATGCGCGAAGGAGAGCAAAGCGCACATGCATAGGCTTGTGTGAACTTCATACCATCCCTGGCCATTTGCTCCATATGGGGTGTGTGATAGGTCTGGTTTAGGCTGGTGGTCTCGTGGTAAAACGGAACAGAGGTATCCTGCCATCCCATGTCGTCCACAAAAAAGAGGATGATGTTGGTCTTCTCGATTTCCTGGGTATAAACCATTGTGGATGAGGAAACAAGCGCCATTGATAAGGCGAATAACAAAGTAGTTTTCATATCAATCATGGTTGAATTTCAATACATAACTTGCGGTACTTTCCTTTCCGAAAAAGTGATGCCCGGAGGGTGCATACATGTATGCAGGCATGTCATTGATCATCAGAACCTGGGGTCTCTCGAATTTGATGATTTTACCTCCATAATGCTTCGTGGCATGCCTTAGCTTCTTCTTGCCAAGGTACCTGACCGCGGGATAGAACCCCTGTTCTACCTCATTAAAAATTATCCCATCCTCTGACTTCCATAAAAGGCCTCCTCCTTTTTCAATGATACCGTGATTGTCAGTGGTAAGGAGGCATATTTTCCCCTCATAGAAGAACGCGTACCCATCTTCAATGGTCCTTGTATTGGAAGTGATGGGGGCAGGCATCTGTACATAGGGACCTTCGATCTTCTGCGATGTAGCCAGTCCCATCAGGGCTCCCTGTGATTTAAAATAGAGATAGTAGCGTCCGTTGGGGTGCTGGAGCAATGCTGGATTGTTTACTCCATTGGAAGCCTGATGATTCCAGTTTGTTGGGTCTTCAGATGTGGAGAGGATGAGTCCATCCTTATTCACCTTTGCCCACGGACCGTACAGAGAGCCCGATACAGCCATCCCTATCTTCTGGTTGGCGGGGTGGGGTGGCATGTGCGGATTGTTGTTCCCGATATAGAGCAGCACATACTTCTCACCGACCTTATGGATGGCGGGATTGTGGGCTCCGAATTTGTCCCAGGTCTCTTCTTCCGATCCCTGCAGGCTTATGTCTGAGAATGTAAAAGGTCCTTCGGGGGATGGGCCCACATAATGGGCAATTTCACTGTGTGAACGCCATCCTGGATCTACTTTCAGTTCTGCCGGCCACCTGGCAACAAACAGATGAACGTTTCCGTCCTCACCGATAATTGGTGAGGTCCCCCAGATCGTGTATCCCGGTTCTTCGACTGCAATCCCTATGTACTCCCAAAACTCGGCGAATTGTTTTATCTGCCCTGACAACTTCTGCGGGTACTGGGAGCAGAGGGAAATAAACAGTAGCGAAAGGATTCGTAGTGACATGTTGATACTTGTCAAATGATTGAAACGGTGTGTCTACAGTTTTATAATCTCCACTTTGTCCTTAAGCTTTACTACACCCTGAAGCTCCAGATCGCTGTCGTTGCTGAAGCTGCACGAGACCTGCAGGATATGCGATCCCGGCTCCAGGCTGACCTGGTTCCATTCCGCCTCATATTTCTTTTTCAATGATCCCCGGTTATCATACAACAGCAGGTTCCCTGCACCATCGAAAATACAGCTGTATCCTGCTTTCAGCGAAACAGGTATTTCCATGGACTGGAATCCATCCAGTTCCAGGATGATCTCTTCGATGCTCCCCTCCTCACCGCTGGCACATAGCCTGAAACAGAGTTCCTGGGATTCTGCATTGTTGTGAAATTCCCATTGGCTGTAGTGGGGTTGTCCCGGTTGAAGCACCAGGTTTTCATGGGCGAATGACTCTTTCCCGTAGTGTTGCAGGTGGAACTCATTTTCATTGATCTTGCGGAGTGAGAAATCATTCTCTCCCGCTTTTAGAAGCTTTTTCTGAGGCTTATTGAAGATGCCCCGGTTCTTTGCCTCTTCCCAGGTCCGGATGGCTTCGATCACTTGTTCTGTATATGGATTTTTGCTTAATGCTCCGGGATTTACAACCAGAGCGTACCCGGCATTCCATCCTGCTGCCCTGGCCAGCATCCACTCCATCTCCTCATGGGTGGTGCCTGCCTGATACCAGAACCAACCCAGCATATTGGGCTGGTAGTTGCGTTCCAGTGTGGCCTGGTTGTTAAACCGGATATCGTTCTGGCTCTCCCTCATGCCCCCGTACCAGGGTTCTCCCCAGTTCATGTAGGTATTGAGGTGCCAGTAGAAGTGGCTCGACTGACTGGTGCCGTTGACCACCATGTGATCCACACCCTTGAGGAACCTGAGGGCAAAATAGTCCTTGGAGGCATCACCGTAGCCAGTGGAATAGGCCCCTTCGTGACCATCAAAATCCAGATGGCAGACCCCGGTCTCGTTAAAAAATGCAGATAGATTGTCGATCATCTCGTTCTGGAGCTCCATGTCGGGATAGAAGGTCTTGTATGGATGGTCGATGAGGCGGGCAATGCTCTCTCCTTTTGCGTGAGAGGCAGCCGTGGTGCCAAAAGAGCCCCGCTTACAGTTCAACAGCTTAAAGGGTGTATGTTCCGAAATTCCGGAAAACCGGATCAACTCATCACCGATGCGGATCGTCTGTAGGGTGGTCTTAAGGTGGTAGAAGGCAGAATCCCTGATCTGGATCTCTGTATCGGTTTTTCCGATATTTTCCGTGATCACTGTTTTTGCATATATGGCCAGACCCTTATGTGGCAAGGGGCTTACAAAAGGATCGTTGGTGGTGATAAAATTGGTCAGGGTATGCACCCCCAGCCTGATGTTCCGTTCCTTTGCTTTCTCTACACAAGTTTTCATTCCGTCGCGTCCATTGGGAAAAAGGGAGGGGATCAGGTCAAAGTGCCCCCAGTTGTGGAAAGGGTGACTCTGGTAGAGACTATAAAACCCCACCTTTTCGGTGAAATCGAGCATCATGTCAACGGTCGATTCCCCAAAGTTACTGATGATGTACGGGCGACCAGCCAGGGAACTGTTCTTTACCCACTCCCCGTCGATCATCATATGGGGGAGGCCTTCCTCCACCTCGATCTGCCCGATCAGTTCCAATGCAGCGGCCTCTTCTATACCAAAAAGGGCAATGGCCGATCCCTCTATTCCGAAGTCAGGATGTGCCACCACCTCTGTATTTCCAAATCCGTTCCACACCTCGATCTGCTGTGGACGGGTGCGGTCAATGCAAAATGCCTGGAGACTTGAACCATATTCCTGATTCAGGGCCGCACTCCCTCTGGGCGGAACATATCCTTCGTCATTGATTAGTGCACCCCCGGTGGTCTTAACATTAAGCGCCTGCATCCCTATGGCATATTCCCCGTTTCTCACCACCCCCACAAATTCACCAACAGTCTCGTCAATGGTGGTTTTGATGGGTCCCCACAGCAGGGCATCAATTTTCTGGTCATCCGATACGCTTACCACCTCCAGTCTCAGGTAGCCGTCTTTGCTTTGGACCTTCAGATCCACACTGAGGTGGTTCGGAAAGCGGTAGGTCAACTGCTCACCCAGGGCCTGGAAACCCACCGGATCGAGAATCTCTCCACCTGTTTTGATTCCCACCAGGTAGGAGCGTTCTCCAGCAGCATAGTTGATATTGACCCGGGTATCTTTCAGATATGTAATGGCACCCATTTCATCCAGGGTCAGTCTGAATGTGCCGGTGGAAAAACTTGATTGGGCCTGTAGCAAGGCTGAAAGACTACCAAGGACACCTAAGGAAAGAATCAATAGTTTTCTTATCATGAATGGTGGATTTTTGAGGTATATGCATATTGAATTGAGATAAAATCTTGCCACTTTAAAAATAGCTGCTTGCAACTTAATAGCCATAGAAATTGATTAATTTCGGACAAGTACTCAAAACTTTAAAGGATGAGAACCTTACTTTTTGCTTGCTCCTTGCTGGCGATTCAATCTCTTTCAGGAGATGCATATGCTCAAATTACCGAAAGAGATCGGCCGGCTGAGTGGAATGACCTGGTGTATGGCGGGCGGTTTATGGACAGGTTCCTACCCATTCCCACCATGGGTCCGCTGACCTCAGATACATGGGGAGCTGAGAATGTATTGCCGCGGTACACAGAGAATGGGATCGAGGACAATGAATGGTCCTACTGGGGAGGCAATGCCCTCCTGGGTCCCGATGGTAAATACCACCTGTTTGTTTGTCGCTGGAGAGAGGATTCCAGGAAAGGGCATGGTGAATGGCCCAGGTCCCTGGTGGTTCATGCGGTATCTGATCAATCCATGGGCCCTTACAGGGTGGCAGGAACCGTGGGCAAAGGGCATAACCCGGAAGTTTTCAGATTAAAGGATGGATCTTATGTGATCTATGTGATTGACGGGCACTATATCTCGGAAGGACTTGATGGCCCCTGGGAATACTCCAAATTTGCATTTGATCCACAGGGTAAACCCATCATTGAAGGTTTGTCCAACCTGACCTTTGCCATGCGGGAAGACGGCTCTTACCTGATGGTATGCAGGGGCGGGGGAGTCTGGATCAGTGAGACAGGCATTTCTCCCTACAGGCAGGTCACCGATCAAAGTGTTTATCCGCCAGTAGCAGGGAGATTTGAGGACCCGGTAATCTGGCGCACAAATATTCAATACCACATGGTGGTGAATGACTGGTATGGACGTATTGCTTACTACCTGAGATCAAAAGACGGAATTAGCTGGAAGGTAGAGCCGGGCGAAGCCTATTTGCCCGGCATCGCAAAGTATAAGGATGGGACAGAAGAGGCATGGTTCAAGTATGAGCGGATGAAGGTGTTGCAGGATGAGCTTGGCAGGGCCATGCAGGCACACTTTGGGGTGATTGATGTGTTAAAGAAGGAGGATAAGTGCAAAGATTCACACAGCTCGAAGCACATTTGCATACCCTTAACAGTGGGTCGCCAGATCGCGATTTTAAATAAAGAAAAGATTGATGTTGCCACAGAGACCATCAAAGTGAGGATCGTGGCCGAGAAGGGTTTCAATCCCCATACCGATATTGATTTCGGCACCTTGCGTTTCGGGGCTCCTGAAGAGGTAAACTTTGGAAGGGGAGGCAAATTGGTTGAGTTAGAGGAGTCTGGCAATGACCTGATCCTTACCTTTGAATGGAGAGGCCACGGACTGACCGATGATAACTTTGCAGCCAAACTACTGGGCAAGAATTCTAAGGGTCAGTTGCTATTTGCTTATGCCCGTTTACCCTGGATAGATTATGGTGAGACCGGGCCTTCTTCTCAGGTGGAATATGATACCATCCGGGTATCTGATTTTGGAGCATTGGCCGATTCCAGGCTAAATGCAACCAGAGCTGTAAAAGAAGCCGTGGAGAAGGCGAGGTCAATGGATCATCCGCTGATCCTCTTCGAAAAAGGCAGGTATGATTTCTGGCCCCACCATTGTGAAGAGAGGGTTTATTATGAATCGAATACCTCGGACATGAACCCAAAAAGGTTGGGCATCCTGGTCGAAGGGTTTGAGAACCTGACCATCGATGGGGCCGGATCTGATTTTGTATTTCATAACAGGATGCAGCCTCTCACCTTGGATCACAGCAACAATATTACACTGCGCAATTTCACCATCGACTGGGACATACCCCTTACAGCGCAGGCAGAGCTTATGGAGATAAACGATGGCTCCATGCTGTTGAAGATCAATATCCGGGAATCCCCGTATGTCATTGAAGATGGTAAACTGATCTTTGTGGGGGAAGGATGGAAAAGTTCCATATGGAGCATCATGGAAATCGAGAGGGAATCGAGGCTTATTGCTCCCCAAACCGGCGACCCGGGATGTTGTGGAAGGGGATGGGACTGGGCACGGTTTGAGGAGGAGGCTCCTGGACTGGTCAGGGTACATAAGCCTTTTGGCGCTCAGCGGCCCGAGATTGGAAACATATTGATTTTGAGGCATAGCCAGCGGGATCATGCTGGTATGTTTTTTTACCATAGCAAGGATGTACTTGTGGAACAGGTGGAGGTGTATCATACGGCTGGATTGGGAATTTTATCGCAATACTCTGAAAACATTACGCTGAGCAAAGTGAAAATGATCCCCAATCCGAAGAAGGTCCGATACCTGAGCGGGCATGATGACGGGTTCCATTTTTCAAATTGCAAAGGTCAGATCAATGTGACCCAATGTGAATTTGCGGCGTTGATGGATGATCCCATCAACATCCACGGAACCAGTGTACGCATTGTGGAAAAGCTATCTGCCAACCGTCTGCGCTGCAGGTTTATGCACCATCAGAGTGTGGGACTAAAATGGGCCAGAACGGGTGAGCGGATTGGTTTCCTTGAAAGCAACTCCATGGCTACGGTGGATTATGGGCTGGTGACAGATTTCAAACCACTCTCTGCGGAGGAGTTTGAGATCTCTTTTGAAAAACCGGTTCCCAGGGGCATTGAAGTGGATGATGCCCTGGAGAATCTGACCTGGACACCGGATGCCCATATAGTCAACAACCGCTTCATGAGTTGTCGTGCCAGGGGGGTACTGGTATCTACTCCTGGGAAGGTGCTTATCGAAGGCAACTATTTCGAGTCCAGCGGGGCAGCCATCCTGATCGCCGGAGATGCCAACAACTGGTACGAGACCGGGGCCGTAAAAGATGTGATCATACGGAACAATGTATTTGCCGATCCTTGCCTCACTTCCCTCTACCAGTTCTCGGAAGCCATTATCAGCATTTATCCGGAAATTCCCGACCTCACGGCAAGCAAGGATAAATACCACCGGAACATCCGGATACTGGACAATGAATTTCACCTTTACGATTACCCGGCACTCTATGCCAAATCGGTCGATGGATTAAAATTCAATGGAAACAGCCTGACCAGGAGCCATCGATTTCAACCCTTTCATCCCAGAAAGTATACATTTAGCTTTTTGTCCTGTCGAAACGTGGAGATCGCTGGAAACTCAATTTCAGAGGAGGTCCTGGGAAAAAACATCCTTCTGGAAGGAATGGCCGAAAAGGACCTTGATCTGGGAAATAATCAGGGCCTCACCATAGAGCCTGTTAAATAGACAGGGTTAATTATCCTCGGGAGTAGGATTGTTTCTCACTCACTCACGGCTGTTCTATTTTACCTGGGGCAATTCAAACAAATCTTTCCCATCGGTAAGCCACTCCAGGGAGAAACTCACAAAAAGGTTCTCTGTGTAGTAATCCTTTTCAAAAAAGAGACCTATATGGCCGTTGTCAAGTACAGTCATGGAGGAGTAAGCAGCGCTTCCCGGGTAGATGGTTTTCCCTTCGGTCCAGGTTTCCCCTTCGTCATAACTTATTCTGACAGTCATGTTCTGTCTCCCTTTTTTCATTTTAGCATTAGAGAAGAGCAAACGATTTTTCCTGTATCCATCCTTGATGGAAGTATATCGAACGATGCTGCCGTTGCAACCGGGATCGATGAGCTCAGGTTCAGGCCTTGTCTCCCAGGATTTACCCCGATCGGAGGAAACATGTACAAATCGTTTCTTCTTCCCGTTGGCGCGACTGTTGATCATCCAGCTGCCATTGGCCAGCTCCACCACTTTCGATTCATTCCCGGGTTTTATGGGTGTGTCTATCAGGTGCCACGATTTCCCGTGGTCGTCGCTGCCAAAGAGGTGCAATCCGTGATCCAGGTTGACCATGCAGTGCAACAGTTTCCCGGTGCTTGTCTGAATTCCACGTCCGGAGGTGATGAATTTGAAATCCTTGTGCCATTCCGGTTTGGCAATCTGAGAGGTGATATCTTCCGGCTTGGTCCAACTTTTTCCATGGTCTGTACTTTTCACCACATGCAGGTAGTAGACATCTTTTTCTTTGTCCAGATCCATGAAATTGTAAAACAAAAAGATCTCCCCGGTCACCTGGTCCACAATCATCGAAGGGTCCGAAGCGGAAAGACCCGCTGGGAAATCAACAATTCTTTCTATCTCGGACCAGTTTTCACCCCGATCGGTACTCCGGCGGATCACAATGTTGATATCCCTGCTTCCCCTCAGGTCCTGGCAGGAGGGCACGCGTTCGTCAATGGCCACTACCAGGTCCCCGTTTGTAGCAGTAACGATGGCAGGAATGCGGTAGCAGGAGACCCCGGGCTTATTGGATGCATTGAACAGATCGTGTACCTGGGTCAGACCTTTAGCGAGTTGCGGGGTGGTGTTTTGAGCAGCATTATGTGTAAGCGATAATATTAAGAGGCTCCACAGCAGCAGATTTTTTTTCATATTCCAAAATAAAGCATTTAATTGGGCTTTGATAATCCTCAAAAACAAAACATGAAAAAACTGGTCCTGGGTCTCCTTGTTCTGCTGGGATGTATCCATTCGTTAGAAGCCTTTCAGGGTGATGAAAAACGGGTATTGATCTATACAAAAAACGGGGAAGGGTATGTGCATGAGAATATTGCTGCCAGTGTGGCTTCCCTGGAGAAGATATGTAAGAAGGAGGGCATACTCACCGAAGTATCGGACCAGCCATCAGTGTTTACACCTGAGAACCTGGAGAGGTATGATGCCATTGTTTTTTCCAACACGAACAATGAAGGATTTGACACTAAGGAGCAGAAGGAAGCATTCCAGGAGTATATCCGGAACGGGGGAGGATTTATGGCAATCCATTCAGCCAACGCCACCGAAAGGGAGTGGCCCTGGTACTGGGCCATGGTGGGAGGTAAGTTTATCCGCCATGCTCCTCACCAGGAGTTTACTGTGCTGGTGACCGATCCGGACCATCCCGCTACCTCGCACCTGCCTGCCAGGTGGACCATTAAGGATGAGTGCTACTACTCTTTCCAGCTGAATCCCGACATCCACGTGCTGCTTTCTGCAGATATGACCACCGTGGAGGATGAAGGAAAGAAGGAGTATCCGGGGGAGACCTTCGGTCAGCAGTTCCCTCTCAGCTGGTGTCACCTCTTCGAAGGAGGAAGGCAGTTTTATACAGCCCTGGGTCATGATCCCTGGTTCTATGAAGACCCTCTTTTTGTTGAGCACCTCCGGGGAGGCCTGTTGTGGGTGATGAAAAAGTAGGCGTGTTACTTCACATACTTCTCCAGCCACTGGTCCTGCTCCCACAGCATATGCAGGATGCTCTCCTTGGCCCGGTAACCATGGCTCTCTTTGGGCAGCATTACCAGTCTGACAGTGGCTCCCAATCCTTTTAATGCATTGAAGTAGCGGGTGCTCTGCAGTGGGTAGGTGCCTGAATTGTTATCGGCCTCCCCATGGATCAACAGCAGTGGCGTTTTCATCTTGTCGGCGTGCATAAAGGGCGACATGGTATAGTACACCTCAGGAGCTTCCCAGTAGTTCCGTTCCTCGCTCTGGAAACCAAAGGGGGTAAGCGTCCGGTTGTATGCCCCGCTTCGGGCAATACCTGCGGCAAAAAGGTCTGAATGAGAGAGCAGGTTGGCCACCATAAAGGCGCCGTAACTATGACCTCCCACGGCCACCTTTTCCCGGTCGATATATCCCAGTGCGTCTACTGCATCGATGGCTGCCTTACCGTTTGCCACCAGCTGGTTCCGGAAAGAATCATTGGGTTCCTCATCTCCTTCACCCACAATGGGGAAGGCGGCCCCGTCGAGCACCACATACCCTTTTGCCACCCAGTAAATGGCCGAGCCATAATTTGGATAGGTGAACCGGTTGGGATTGGCGGTGGTCTGTCCTGCACTCGATTTATCCTTGTACTCCCGGGGATAGGCCCAGAGGATCATGGGAGCTTTCTCCTTAAGCTCCATGTCATATCCCACAGGCAGGTAGAGGGTGCCTGAAAGTTCCAGTCCGTCGTCCCGCTTATAGGTAATCACCTCCTTATGTACATCCTGGATGCTCTTAAATGGATTCTCAAATGAGGTAATCTGTTTCAGCTTCTTCTTTTTGAGGTCCCTGAAGTAGTAGTTGGGATAATCGGTGGGCGATTCGATGCGGACCAGCAGCTGCTTTTTGCCGACATCATACTGGCTCAGGTTCTCCAGCCGGTCGGTGTATTCCGACTGGTAGAGGCGTTTGGTAGTTTTTGCCTTCAGGTTCATTTGGTCCAGGAAGGGAAACTGCCCCTCCCTGGTATAGCCACTGCCGATCAGGTAGACCGAGTTATCTTTGATGCTCAGCACATAACTGCCATACTCATTTCTCTCGGTGACAAAATTTCCCGGATCGCTGTAGCGGTCCTGGTAGTTGCGGTCGAAAAGCACCACGGGTACTTTGGCTGGATCAGAGGGTTCGAACATATAGGTTTTGGTATTCCGCGTGTTCCACCAGTTGTCGTAGGCAATAGCTACCTGATCAGTTCCCCAGGAGATACGGGAGTAGCGGTTGATGGTTTTCAGGATTGAAACAGGGGTTCCGTTAAAGGGAGCCTCCAGTTGAAAGATTTCATCCCTGAACTCCACATCGTTCTTTGGGTCGCCTTCATCCAGAGCCTCAGCAAAAACAAGGGTGGAGGGTTGATCACTTCTCCAACTGAGGCTTCTGCGGCCCTTCCTTACAGCCATAAATCCTTTGGGAAGGTCCTCGATCAGCGGGACTTCCAGTACCGTTTCCACTTTTTTTGCATCCCTGGTGTAGATGGTGGTCACAGACGGGAAGCGGTAGTAGGGAACCAGGTAAGAGAACGGTTTCTCTACAATGGTGACCATCACATAATTCCCATCGGGTGAAAAACTAAGGTTGCTGTACATGGCACTCTCCATCCATACCTCACTGGTTCCGTCCAGGGAGACTTTGTGAATCTCTGAGAGTGCAAGTTGCTCAAAGTTATATTCGTCGTTCTTGTTCTGAAGCAGGTCCTGATAGGTCCAGTTCTGTGCTTTTTTTCCGTCAGCCACAGAGATGGTGGGACCAGTGGGAACCGCTTTCTTGGTATCGATCAGTTCTTTTCTCTGGTCCGCTTTCATCTTCACCAGGATGGTCTGGCTGTCTTCCAACCAGTTGATCACATCGCCCATATTTGCATTGGCATTGGCTTCGGTGAGTTTACGTGCAATGGCCGATGGTATGTCGAGTACCCATACCTCCACTCCGGCCGCGGTGGTCTGTGTGAAGGCCATTTTAAGCTGGTCGGGCGACCAGGTGAAGTTGGCCATCAGCGGGTTTTCCGGAAGACCGGTTACAGCCTTGGTGACCGGTTCTTTTGCCACCAGGTTATTAACTTCAATTTTGTTGTAATAGGTCACCCTGCTTCCGATGTTGGTGGCGGGGTCGATGCGGAGGCCTCCCAGCCGCAGCTCTTCTTTGGATAGTACGGCAATGGTTTTGTAGGCATCTCGGTGGAGAAATACCATGTTCTCCTTGTTGTTGTCTATGCGGACCGAGGGTGCCAGGGGCACATCCACCAGTTCAAGGATCTCCTGGGAAGGTTTCTGATAGCCTGGGTTCTCCTGGGCACCAAGACCGGCGCTTACCATTACAAAAGCAAATATGAATACCTTTTTCATTGTCTCTGTTTTTTAATTTATAGTGTAACTATTTTAGGCTCGTTTAATCTTTAGGTAAGGCATACTTCCATCCCAGGTTCAACTGCCTGGAAAGAGCAGCTATCGTCTGTTCATAAGATGTTTCATTGATCAGGTTCAGGTTTTCATCGGGATCCGATTCATGGTCAAATAGTTCACCGGATAGCAAATCTCCCCTTGTTTTCGACTCTTTATCCCACGAATACCACTCCACATAGCGGTATCGATCCGTTCGAATGGCATATCCCATGCGTTCGTGCTTCCTGGTTTCCGGGGGACCGAACCGGCCCAGCAAGAACTGACTGAATGCAGCCTTTTTCCAGGACTTATCAGGATCAGAGAGTAAAGGAACGAGACTGGTTCCCTGGAGATGATCCGGGATGGCATAACCAGTCATTTCGCAGAGGGTGGGGTAGATATCCACAAATTCGGTCAAAGCACTGCTATGCCGGTCTTTTGCCTCTACGCCATAACCACTGAAAATCATAGGTACCCGAGTATCAATTTCATAATTGGTCATTTTACACCAGCCATTGTGTTCTCCCAGTTTCCAGCCATGATCGCCCCAGAGCACTACAATGGTATTTTCCCTGATCCCCAGCCGGTCCAGTTCATCCAGAAGCCGGCCTACCTGAGCATCGATGTAGGAAACACTGGCATAGTAACCATGTATGAGTTCTCGCTGACGCGTTTCATCCCAGGGCTCTTCTGTGGGCCAGGGCAGATCGTGACAGTCGTCGTAAGATCTGAGTTCCTGGTCACCATGGATAGCAAAATCGGGACTGCCTTCAGGAGGAAACTGGTTCTGCGCTAAGGGCAGTGAAGCTCTGTCATAAAGGTCCCAGTATTTTTTGGGTGCATTGAACGGAAGGTGCGGTCTGTAATAGCCCACAGAGAGGAAAAAGGGTTCTTTTTGCTTCACCAGGTCATTCAGAATATGGATGGTCAGCGTAGTCTGTGCTCCATCGAAGTATGTATCATCATCGGCATCAGCAATTTCGATGGCATTGGCCTTAATGTACCAATGACCCAGTTGATCGATCCTGTTTTTTCCAGCTGCGATCAACTTCTGTTTCTTGGCTTCCTGGATCTTCAGGTTCTCTTCATTCAGGTATACAGCATCAGGATCGAACGGGTATCCCTCAATATGTGGTTTCCGGGTCCACGAAAGGGTGTCCGGAATGTTGTTGTGAAATGTTTTTCCCAGACCAATGGTGGTGTATCCGTTCTGCTTGAAATACTGAGGTAAGGTAAGCACATCCGGAACCACATCCCTGAAAGATGTATAGAGGTCCCACACCTGTATGGAATCGGGTCGCAATCCGGTGAGCAGACTGGCTCGCGACGGATTGCATACAGACTGTTGACAATAGGTCCTGGTAAAAGTAACACCGTCGGCCGCTAACCTGTCTATATTAGGACTAAGAATTGTTGTGTTCCCGTAACAACCCAGATCTGGTCGAAGATCATCCACAGGAATAAACAGGATGTTGGGTAGGGATGGATCCACCTGCTTACTCCGACACGAGTAAGCAATGATTACCATTAAAACCAGGAGTATATATCCTGTGCTGCGTTTTGGTTTTCTTTTCATGGTAAAACTAGCGTATCAGGGAAGTCACCTGTTCCAGGCTGAGATCCGTAAAATCATTTACGACCAGGGAGACTCCCTCTTCCAGCAACTCCTCTTTGCTGTGTCCGGAGGCAATTCCCACTACATGTATGCCGGCCTTCCGGGCACTCTGTATCCCAACTATGGAGTCTTCGAAAACAATGCATTGCTCTATGGGAAGGCCCAGGCGTTCCACTGTGGTGAGGTAAACCTCCGGGTCGGGTTTGCCGTGGACCACATCCACTTTACCCACGATGACTTCGAATACCCCTTCCAGTTTTAGCTTTTCCAGTCCCAGTTCGATATTTAAAGGGGGTGCCGAGGTGGCCAGGGCCAGCCTGTGCCCGTTTCCCGGTATAGAATCAAGGAATTCGTACAGGCCGGCAATGGGCTTTACTTCTTCGGTCTGACGGAGGATGTTCTGGAAGCCCTGATCTACCTCATCGAGGTACTCATTCAAATTTGTTTCGGACAGATCATCGCCGAAGATAATTTTCATTGAAGTGGGACCTGTCCGTCCCGATAGCACATTGAAGAAGAACTGATCGTCAAAGGGAATGCCCTTTTTCCTGAGGAAATTTTCCCATGCGGTCTTGTGGTATGGATTGCTGTCTATAACGACGCCGTCCATATCAAAAATCAATCCGTATTCCATATATTTATTTGGCTTATTAGCGAGGTTCTACTCTTCCCCGAATTTCACCCATTTCACCTCGTCGTTATAGCCTGCGCTTACCACCGTATCGATGAATTGCATTCCACGAATACCATCTTCAACTCCAGGGAAATCGAGCATTTCGGCAGTGGGTTCTTCACCTTTTGCTCTGGCCCTAACGGTTAGACTAAAATTGCGGTAAATATTTGCAAAGGCTTCCAGGTAACCTTCAGGATGTCCGCCTGGAACACGGGTATTGTGAGCCGCAATATCGCTGTTCATGCTTGTTCCAACACGTAATACCTGCATAGGTGCATCCTTCCATTTAATAATTAAGGAATTGGGTTCGTGTTGTAACCAGTCAAGGCCGCCTTTGTCGCCATAAATCCTGATTCTAATGGCATTTTCTTCGCCTGCAGCAATCTGGGTGGCCATTAAAACACCCTTTGCACCATTGTCGAAACGCATCAGAGCAACACCATCATCGTCCAATAAACGGTCAGGAACAAACACATTAAGTTCCGCGCAAATTTCGGTAACTTTTAAGCCAGTAATGTATTCTGCCAGATGATGGGCATGAGTTCCTATATCGCCCATGGAACCTGCTTTCCCCGAACGTGAGGGGTCGGTACGCCAGCTTGCCTGCGGGTTACCGGTATCTTCTAATTTTGTTGACAGCCATCCCTGAGGGTATTCAACATATACTTTACGGATTTTACCCAGCTCGCCATCGGCTACCATTTGTCTGGCATGTTTTACAGCCGGATAACCCGAATAAGTATGGGTCAACGCGAAAATCAATCCGGTGTCGTCAATTTTCTCTTTCAGTTTGATTGCCTCGTCTAAAGTGAAGGTGATGGGTTTATCGAGAACCACGTGAAATCCTTTATCGAAAGCCATCATGGCCGGGTCGAAGTGTACAAAGTTAGGCGTTACGATAGTTACAAAATCCATGCGTTCACCTTCAGGCAGTTGTGCCTCTTTTTCAAACATTTCCTGGTAGGTTTCATACACTCTGTCTTCGGGAAGGAAATACAGTTTGCCCGATTCTTTTGAGATTTTAGGGTCGACACTGAAACAACCACAAACTAATTCAATCTGATTATCCATTAATGCAGCGAGGCGGTGAACTGCTCCGATGAAAGCATCGGTTCCTCCACCCACCATTCCCATGTTGAGTTTTCGATTTGTCATTGCTGAATTTAGGTTTGATGTTAACTACATAAAGCTAACTTTTTTTTCAAAGAGGCGAGGGCTTTTTTATTACTTTTGAGGAGCAAAATACTTTGATTTGATCTACCCCGAACAATTTGAATCGAAAATCGGTTTTGACCGGATTCGTGAGCTGGTTAAGTCGCACTGCCTGTTTGATCCGGGCAGGGAGCGGGCTGATGAAATGAGCTTTATGACCGATCATGAAGCTATTGTTCGTGAACTGAAGCTGGTGGAAGAGTTCAGCGAGATCAGTCAGAGCGAGGAGGAGTTTCCCATTCAGCATTTTATCGACAACCGCGAAGCACTGAAAAAGGCGGAAGTAGAGGGAACCTACCTGCTCACCGAAGAGGTCTTTGGATTGGTAAAAAGTCTCGATTCCATTCGTGCCATATTGCATTTCTTTAAATCCGATGAGGAAGAGCTTTACCCTGCCCTGGGTGAGTTATGCAAGCCGGTCAAACTGTTCCCTTTTGTTCATGACCGCATCCAGAAGATTCTGAACAAGCATGGAAAAATTCGTGACAACGCTTCCCCGGCTCTGCATAAGATTCGTAGAAGCCAGCAGGAGAAGCAAGGTGCGGTATCAAAAAAACTGAACCAGGTGATGATCAAGGCGCAGCGCGAAGGGTGGGTAGATGCAGATGCGACGCCTACCTACCGGAACGACCGCCCGGTGATCCCTGTGATTTCGGGAAGCAAGAGGAAGCTGGGGGGACTGGTCCATGATGAGTCAGCTACCGGGAAAACTGTATTTATTGAACCTGCTGAGGTGGTGGAGCTCTCCAATGAAATCAGGGAACTGGAGTATGCCGAGCGCCGCGAGATCATCCGGATCCTGCAGGAGTTTACGGAGGATATCCGGCCCTATATACCTGAATTGCTCTTTTCCCAGGAGTTCCTGGCTACCATAGATTTTATACGGGCCCGTGCCATGTTTGCCAGAAGAATAGAGGCTATTCGTCCCCAGTTAAAAAATGAGCAGATGTTCGACTGGAGGGAGGCGCGGCATCCGCTGCTCTACCTGGCCCATAAGGCTGAACAGAAGGAAGTGGTACCACTCACTTTTCACCTCTCAGATAAGAACAGGATCCTGCTTATCTCCGGTCCCAATGCCGGAGGAAAATCGGTTTGTCTGAAGACCATTGGCTTACTGCAATATATGGTGCAGTGCGGACTCCTTGTTCCGGGCAATGAAGCTTCTGTGTTTGGGGTCTTTGCCGGGATATTTATTGATATTGGCGATGAGCAGTCCATCGATAACGATCTGAGTACCTACAGTTCGCACCTGCTTAATATGAAGTATTTTCTCAAGCATGCAGCTTCCGATACCCTGGTCCTGATTGATGAATTCGGCACCGGGACCGAACCCATGCTGGGTGGTGCCATTGCAGAGTCGATTCTGGAGCAATTGAACCAGACCGGGACCAGCGGGATCATAACCACCCATTATACCAACCTGAAGCACTTCGCTACCTCTTCGGAGGGCATTGTCAACGGCGCCATGCTTTTCGACAATCAGAAAATGCAGCCGCTTTACCAGTTGCAGGTAGGAAAACCAGGCAGTTCATTTGCTTTTGAGATTGCCAGGAAGATCGGACTGCCTGAAGATGTGCTGGGAAGTGCTTCCGACAAAGTGGGGCAGGATCACATTGACTTTGACAAGCATCTGCGGGAGATTCTTCGGGACAAAAAATACTGGGAGGGGAAAAGACAGAAAATCAGGCAATCGGAGAAGAAACTGGAAGAGTTGATGGGCCGGTATGAAAAGGAGCTGCAAGAGAGTGAAAAGCAGCGAAAGGCCATTGTAAAAGAGGCGAAATCGAGGGCCGATGATATGCTCTCGGGAGCTAACAGGAAGATTGAGCAGACCATTCGTGAGATCAAGGAAGCAGGGGCGGAGAAGGAGCGGACCAGGGAGGTGCGGAAAGAGCTGACGGACTTTAACGAACAGCTGGAAGTTGAAAAAGGAATAGAGGAAAAGAAGGTGGAAAAGCAACTGCAGGAGCTGCGGAGGAAGGGCAGCGAGCTGGAGTCCCGCAGGCCCGATTTGAGGCAACAGTCGAAGCAGACCCTTGCACAGAAGCAGGTGAAGGAGGACCCTGAGATCAGGGTGGGGGATATGGTACGGATCAGTGGACAGGAAGCTGCTGGTGAGGTGTTGGAGATCAGAGGGCTTAAGTGTGTGGTGACTTTTGGAGTGTTTAAAATCAATACCAAACTTGACCAGCTTGAAAAGATTAAAGCAGAGGAGGCGGGCCGCCTCCGAATTAAAGACAAATCGAAAGTGGACCTGGGCGACTGGAATGTAAGTACCCGAAGGGTCCAGTTCCGTCCCGATATTGATCTGCGTGGCAAGCGGGCCGATGAAGCGATGGAGATTGTGGCGGATTTCATTGATGAGGCGATCATGGTCAGCGCTCGTGAGCTAAGAATCCTCCATGGAAAAGGGAACGGCATCCTGCGCCAGCTGATTCGTGAGTATCTTCATTCAGTGGACCTGGTGGAGTGGTACGGCGACGAGCATGTGGAACGCGGAGGGGCAGGGATAACGCTTGTCAGACTGGAAGTATAAAGTCAAAAGTCAAAAGTCAAAAGTCAAAAGTGAAGATAGTATACATAAATAGGGGGGCAATTGACACTGAGAAGTGGGACCAGGTGGTAAAAGAGTCACCTGCTGAGACGATCTATGCTTACTCCTGGTATCTCGATGCGGTGGCCTCCGGTTGGTCGGCCCTGGTGGCAGACGATTACAGGTTTATCATGCCTGTGGTATGGAAGAAAAAGGCGGGGATGAAATATGTATATCAGCCGTTCCACACACAGCAACTCGGAGTATTCAGCAAAGAATATGTGGATCCCTTGATCATCAAGAAGATGCTTTCGATAATTTATAAAAAATTCAGGTTTGCCGGCATCAACTTCAATGCAAAGAACCTGGTGGGGGAAGAGGATCCGTTTACTGTGGATGATAAGTCCAATTACATCATGGAGCTGAACAAGGATTATGATCAACACTATAAATCCTTCTCCAGCAATGCAAAACGCAATATCCGGAAGTCAGTCGAATACGATGAGGTGGTTGAAAAGGAGGTGCCGGTGGAGGAGCTGCTTGGTCTGAAAAGAGCGAACGATGTGATTCAGAGGTCGGAAGAGGATTACAAGGGGCTGCTCAACCTGCTTGAGACCATCCGATCCAGAGGGGCAGGATCGGTGTATGCCATCAGGACAGGAACGGAGGTTACAGCCGCTGCATTTTTTGCTTTCAGCCGGACCCGGGCCATCTACCTGGTATCTGCCTCAGGCAAAACGGGCAAAGAGCACAGGGGCATGTTCAGGATTGTGGATGCTTTTATCAGGGAGCATGCCGGATCGGGGATGATTCTTGATTTTGAAGGTTCCAACATCCCCTCAGTAGCACGTTTTTTCGGTAGTTTTGGTGCGCTACCGGAAATATACCAGGGAGTCAGTTTCAACCGTCTGCCTTCCACTCTAATTAAGCTGCGATAAATGAAGGAGGGGGCCCGCCATAAGAGCATGATCAGGTACCTTCACAGAGGGCAGATTGATAACGAGCGATGGAATCGGGTCATTGGCTCATCCGGATTTGAAACGGTATATGCACAAAGCTGGTACCTGGATGCCTGTGCTGACAATTGGGGGGCACTGATCCTGTCCGACTATGAATATGTAATGCCTGTGGCATTCCGTAAAAAGTTTGGATTCAAATACATCTATCAGCCCAGGTTCTGTCAGCAACTGGGAGTTTATTCAGAAAAGCAGGTGGATGGCCAAATCATAAGGATGTTCCTCGATGCACTGAGCGAAAATTATAAACTTGGGGATTATGCTTTTAATGAAGGCAACCTGCTTGTTGAGCAAGAGGGATTCGAAGTAACTGACAATACCAACTATACACTGCAGATGAGTTCTTCTTATGAGGAACTTACGCTGGCTTACTCAAGCAATTGCAGGAGAAATGTGCGAAAAGCATGTCAGTCGGGCCTCGAATTTTCTGAGGATATCAGTATCAGGGAGTTGGTGCTTCTGAAGAAGCAACACGATCATACAAAGCAAGCCGATGAGCACTACCAATTGCTGATAAATATGTTTTCAGAGATGCAGGAAGCGGGGAATGTGAATGTCTTTGGAGTGAAACTGGGGTCGGATCTTTGCGCCGGTGCTATCTTTGCCAGCTGCAACAAACGGGTACATTATCTGCTCTCTGTATCAACCGAAGAAGGGAGGGAGCAAAGCGGGATGTTTTATGTGATTGACAAGGTCATACAAATCAATTCAGGCAAAGAGTTGTATCTTGACTTTGAGGGATCTAATATTTCATCCGTCGCCCGTTTTTTCAGTGGTTTTGGAGCACAACCACAGCTATACCAGCGTATTAGATTTAGTAATGCAGCAGGAAAATTCTTTCAGAAAGTAAGAAGTGTCAGACCTGATTAAACATATTGCAGCCCTGCTTCCGGGACCCATCAACACGGGAAAACATATACACCGCACCGGATTGGAAGAGATTTTTCCATTCTATCATGCGGTCTCAAATCAGCTCCTTCCCCATACAAAGCACCTCTATTCCCTTCGTAATACAGATCAGTTTGAAAATGATCTGGATTATCTTCTGGAGCATTTTGAGCCTGTAAAAATGAGTGAATTCCTTGAAGGGAAGTTGAGGGGAAATACTCAGAGACCTCCTATGGTATTGAGTTTCGACGACGGACTGATCCAGTGCCATGAAGAGATCATGCCGGTACTCTTAAAGAAAAGCATTCCGGCCACCTTTTTTCTGAACAACGATTTCATCGATAACAAAGCCATGTTTTTCAGGTTCAAGGTAAGTCTGTTGCTTGAGATACTGCCTGATAAAACAAATGCTGAGAAGAAAGAAGCTGCAAAGATTCTCCAATGTAATGAGGCGGAGCTCAGGAAGAGGCTCCTGTCGATATCCTATATTGAGCGTGAAATAACTGACCAGATTGCTGAGTTGTGGTCTTACTCCTTTAAAGAGTATATAACCGGGAATCCGGTGTATCTATCCTCACGTCATATCAGGGAGATGAAGGAGAAAGGATTCGAATTTGGTTCACATGGTTTTGATCACCCGCTTTTTTCAATGCTGCCGGCCAAGGCATGCATTGATCATATTCGTCAAAGTACAGAGGATTTGCAAATCAGGTTCGGACTGGACTACAAATATTTTTCTTTTCCGTTTACTGATTATGGAGTGCAGGATGATACCATCGAAGAGTTATTCAGGATTGGGATCATTGATGCCGGATTTGGTTCGGCAGGATTGAAAGAGGATAAGTGGCCGGGATATAAGCAGCGGGTGCCCATGGAATTGGCAGGGCTGGATGCAAGAAAAATTCTAAGGGGAGAGTTGAACAGAAGACGAGCTCGAAAAATAGTGAAGAAAAACAGGGTGTCCCGTGGTATGAAAAATCTGGTACAATGAGAGATCAGGATAGTATCAAAGTAAATACACTGATCATAGGTGCTGGCAGGTCCGGTACCACCACCCTTTATACCTACCTGAAAGCACACAGCGATGTCTGTTTCTCGTACATTAAGGAAGTTCCCTTTTTCTCCATAAAGGAACATTATAGAAAGGGTGAAAAATATTATCATTCGTTTTTCAGGAAGTGCAACAGCATGCCCGTCATTGCTTCGGCCGATACCTATCTGTTGATGGACCACAGCGCCATTTCACGCATCCATGCATACAATCCGGAAATGAAAATTATTGTAATGCTGAGAGATCCGGTCTCAAGGGCTTACTCTTCCTATAACTACTCGGTGAATTTCGGGCATCATGACGCTTATGTTTCATTTCTTGATTCCATGGAAGTGGAGAGGGAGATCACTGGTGAGTCCGATATTGTAAAGCGCAACAATGTGGGTCACTTTTATGGAAGCCTTTATTATGAACACCTGAGTAAATGGACAGGGGTATTTCCCCGGGAACAGTTACTATTGCTAAAAACCAGTGATCTTAGAGATGATCCGCAAAAATTTTCCAATGATTTATTCTCCTTTTTAGGTATCCCGGATTATAAGGGTGAAATAGAGAGGGTCAATGCAGCTGCTGTACCCAAAAACAAGAAGCTGGAAAAGCTCTTTATGGACAGGGACAATCTACCCAGGAAGCTCATACGCAAGCTCACACCCCGCCCTCTTAAGAATTTGATTATGAGGTCGGGAATAGTTGATAAACTACATAAGGCCAACCGGAAGGAGCAAAGCGTTGCGCCACTGTCGAAGGA
>JAGLPR010000279.1 GCA_023137255.1 Bacteroidales bacterium
CTTTATCGGTTCCCACCTTCAGTACAGGCTGATTGTGGCTCCGGTGACCATATTTCAGCTTGTAGGTATCTGCACCTGCAGCCAGGGCCATCAACTGGTTCCCCAGGCATATTCCGAAAATGGGGGTATCCGATTGATAGGCTGAAGCCAGGCTTTCAATGGTTACATCGCACTGTTTGGGATCGCCGGGTCCGTTGGAGATAAACAAGCCGTCATACTCCTCCTTACTGATATCGTGGTCCCACGGTACCCTGATCACTGTGGTATCCCTCTCAAGGAGGTAACGGATGATGTTGTACTTTACTCCGCAATCGAGCAGCAGAATCCTGTATTTCCCGTTTCCGTATACTTTTTTTTCACCCACACTTACCTGTGCCACCAGGTTGTCCTGGTTGGGGTCGTAGATTTCCGGTTCATTTTCATCAAACACCACTCTCCCAAGCATCGATCCTTTTTCACGCAATATCTTGGTTATAAGCCGGGTATCCACATCGCTTATGCCCGGGATTTTATGCTGCTTCAGCCAGTCGCCCAGGCTGCGCTCTGCATTCCAGTGTGAGTATTCGGCTGAGTAATCGGAGATCACCAGGGCAGAAATATGGAGCTGGTCCGACTCAAAGAATTTGTACAGATCGTTCTCAGAGTCCTCCCGGGGAACCCCGTAATTGCCCACAATGGGATAGGTGAGTAACAAAACCTGTCCTTTGTAGGAAGGGTCAGTCAGGCTTTCGGGGTAACCGGTCATTGCTGTATTGAACACCACCTCTCCGGCAATGCTTCCCTCATAGCCAAATGATTTTCCATGAAATGTGGAGCCGTCCTCCAGAATCAGTTTAATTGGTTTGAACTCCATGTGGTTTAGCTATTATTTTTTGATTCAATATTCATCAGGTTGTTGATGATGCTCTCCGCCTGCTCAGGTGTCACTCGCTTTGCTACAATTTTTTTATCCTGGTCGAGGACAAACAGTTGCGGATAGCTCTGTAGATTGTAAAGGTTCCGGAATTCATTGCTGTAAGGGCTCCAGCAATTAATCCATCCAAAAAGTTGATGTTCGTTCACAAAATCGATCCACTTCTCTTTTCCTTCTACCGAATTGATCACATGCACGCTGATGACCTCAACATCTTTGTCCTTCAGCCTCGAATATACCTGGTGAAGCGCCGGGGTGGACGTCTGGCAGTGACCGCAATCGGTCTCCCAGAAATAGAGTAAGGTGTACTTCGCTTTGATATCGTGGATTAAGAAATCGTGCCCGATATGCGGGTCCTTTTTAATGGCAGTATCCTGGGCTGCCATGCCGAAATGCTCTTCCGGCACCTGCCTCATAATCAGGTTGGGCGCCGTCTGACCGATCAGGGTGGGTTTGTTCTTATCCAGGTTCTCCTTTAGTTTGCTGAGGAATTCGGGGCTGCTCCACGTTGCATCGGGGATATAATAGTATTCGGCGATGTGGAAATAGACCCCATCCATACCAATGAATTTGCTCTCTGCAAAGTGATTGAAAAGGGTGATCAGCATGTAGCGGTAGAGCTCCTCATCTCCACTGGATCCCTGCAGCAGAAAATCAACGGATACAATCAGAGAATCGGGATGCTGGGCCACGGCCCTGGATATAAAGTTCTTTATCTTTCCTTCATAGAGCGGAGTATGTAACAACCTTACATCAAACGGATCGAAGTGGTCAAAATAGTGCTCCCGGTAGTAGAAGAATCTGAGTGAGTCATCGTGCTTCCGGTCGCCCGTCAGCATCGATTGAGGGGGAAAAGGTTCCCTGGTTGCGCCTATGAAGTCGGAGACAAACAGCCCGGCGTGTTCCGCCCCGATTTTGTCCATATACGCTTCCATCTCGCTGTTAATCAGTTTCTGCTGATCAGCTACGGTCAGGGTATCTGCTGCAGTGGAGTTGCTACCCAGACTGGATTGCAACTGTTCCAGCTCCCCTCTTTTAAGCTGCAGGTAGTTTTTATACTCCTGAAAAATGCGGTTGTCGTCCGATCCCCTGAAGGTGACGCTCCCGGCAAGATTGTCTTTGTGGGCACTAATATAAAGCTCCTGGTCATCTCCCAGCAAGAGATCAAAATAGTGCCCGGGGTCAATGTATATGAGGTAGAGTCCGCCCGACAAAGCTTCTGTTCCTTCAAAAACCCCCTTGCCTTTTTGATTCAGCACAATGGTGTCTTTGGGAATCATCCGGGAGGTGAAGTACTCTCCTAGGATAAGGGAGTCGTTCGACAGGCCCTGAATTTCAACTTCAATCCGGTAGCCTTGTCCCAAGAGGGTGGCCGACCATAAAAGTATTCCTGAAAGCAAGGAGAGCTTTCCCTTTGAGAGTATCATCAAACGCTTATTTTTTAGTGGGTCAAAGTTAGTGATTCTATTTTAATACATATTGTTCAAAACCCATGCCAATCTATGGCGAAATTCATTAACTTGTTTGCACTATGTATACACTTCTTGAAGCACAGAACCTGGTTGAGAAACATATACAAACCCTCTCAATTCCCGATGCTCCGCCGGAGCTATATGAGCCTGTACGCTATATTCTATCCCTTGGAGGAAAACGGATCAGGCCGGCACTGGTGATCCTGGCATGTGACCTGTTTGAAGGGGCAGTAGAAGCGGCCCTGATCCCTGCAGTGGCCATAGAGGTTTTCCACAATTTTACACTGCTGCACGACGACATCATGGATCGTTCTGAACTCAGGAGGGGCCATCCGACAGTGCATCTGAAGTATAACGAGAATGTGGCCATTCTTTCAGGCGATGTCATGTCGATCCTGGCCAGCCGGCTGATGAATCAGGCCCCCGGGGTGGTGCTCAACCTGGTTCATGAGGTATTCACAAAAACAGCCATGCAGGTATGTGAGGGGCAGCAGATGGATATGAATTTCGAGGGGCTTCTTACAGTTTCGGAAGAGGAGTACCTCTCCATGATCGGATTGAAAACAGCGGTTCTGATTGCAGCCAGCCTGAAGATCGGGGCAATCCTGGGAGGCTCTTCCCAGAAAGATGCCGAGGACCTTTATGAATTTGGCAAAAACCTGGGCCTGGCGTTCCAGCTGCAGGACGACCTTCTGGATACCTATGGCGACCAGGCATTGATGGGGAAGAAACCGGGAACCGATATCGTGGATAATAAGAAGACATTTCTGATGATCCGCGCCCTGGAAATGGCATCTCCTTCACAAAAGGAGGAGCTCACCGGCTGGCTCACCAGGAAAGAATTTGACCAGGAAGAAAAGATCAGGTCTGTCACTACCATCTTTGATGCCATCAGAATCAGGGAGCTTACCGAGAAGAGGATCCGGGACTTCTACGAAGAGGCTCTGGCCAGTCTGGAACGCCTCAACCGGCCCGGGGAGCGGAAGAGTGAACTGTTCAACTTCGCATCTTTCCTTATGAACCGAAAGCGGTAATCCCCAGCTTAAGCAGCAACTCCTCCTGTTTGAAATTCTGAAGCAGGATGTTCATCTCCTCCAGCTGAAACATCGCTTCACTGATCTCCCTTTGAATGGAGGATCTGTGACGGGGGTTCATGGCATTAAAATACTGAACCTCACTGGTGAGTGTTGCATAGTGCTCCAATAGGATCTCGTTGGCTTTTTCGTAAGCCCCACACAGGTAGTAGGCCTCGATGATTCCTTCATGGTGAATGATCCCTCCATCCGGTCCGGGCAGGGTAATGCCTGTAACATACTGGTCGAAGGGGAGCACCCTGGAGGGCGCAAGTTCCATGCAACGGTCAAGCACTTCCACAGCACGCTCTTTATCTCCCTCCTGCAGAAGTTGTATGGCAAGGCGGGTGTAGAGGCTTCTGAAACGAATCACCGACAGGGTACGAATGGTATAGTAATCGAGCTGAACATCCTCTTCATTCATTCTTCCCCACTGGAACTGGTGCATCAGGCGGTGGTAGAGAGTGTCAGTATCGATTTCCCCCATCACCAGGATACTTTCATAAGGTGTTTTTATTGGAACCACCCTGTAGGCAAGCCCTTCGTTCCTGTAATACTCTTCCAGTCCCAGCGATCCGTCAAATCCCCCGGAGGTGTAGTAAACCGGACGATTCCATTTGTTGCTGGCAAGAATATCGAGCTGTCCCAGATTGTTTTTCAGTATCTGGCCGTTGGGTGGGAGTTGGATGGGAATCTCTTTGACAATCCTCTCTGCATCGCTGGCGGCCACTGTGCCATTGGAGACTGCGGTGGCTGAATCGACCGGCAGGATTAGCTTGTGGGTGGGGATGAAGTTTACTTCTTTCCCGCTCCGCAGTTTCACCTTGGCCCTGGGATCATCGCTCTTCATGAATTTGAGCATATAATCGAGAGGGGCCCACTGTTCGTGCTTCCTTACAAAGATGCTGCTTCCCGGAATCGCTTCATATTTGGATTGGGGGATGGTGAAAGGCAAGGGCTCTGAATCATAATTCTGCCACCTCGCCTGGTCGATGTACCAGTCCATATTGAACAGCATCATATTTATTATTCGCACATCTTCCCTGACTCCCTCCACATCCTGGACATACCAGAGAGGAAAGGTATCATTATCGCCCACTGTAAACAGGATGGCATCCTCGCTGCAGGAGTTGAGATAGTTGCTAGCGATATCTCTGGCAGTATATCGTCCTGAACGGTCGTGATCGTCCCAGTTCTCTATGGCCATCAGCATGGGGACTGCCAGCAGGCTGATGGCTGTGGCCATGATGGCAGAGGGCTTGTCACCAATGTTCTTTCGCAGAAACTGGTAGATGCCCGCCACCCCCATTCCGATCCAGATGGTGAATGCATAGAATGAACCTGCAAAGGCGTAGTCACGCTCTCTGGGTTGATAGGGAGTCTGGTTGAGGTAGATCACAATGGCAACCCCGGTCAGAATAAAGAGGCTCATTACCACCCAGAAATCGCGAGGCTTTTTGTCCAGTTGGAAATAGAGGCCCACCAGGCCCAGGAGCAGGGGCAAAAAGAAATAGGTGTTTCTGGCAGGATGGTTCTTCATGTGATCGGGCAGATTTTTTTGGGGACCTATCAGGGCGGAATCGATGGCTTTGATTCCGCTGATCCAGTTGCCGTTCAGGACATTTCCGTGGCCCTGAATGTCGTTCTGCCTGCCTGCAAAGTTCCACA
>JAGLPR010000028.1 GCA_023137255.1 Bacteroidales bacterium
AGCCGGTTCCATTCCACTGGTACGAGGAGACCAAACAGGTTGCCGATTCGCTGTCAATTCCCATTGCCGGTGGCGAACAGGAATTCAGCCTCCACGGATTTCGCTGGTTGATTGCCAACAATGGACTTGAGATTGTCCAGCCCGATTTATTCTATTTTGGCGGTATGATCAGGGCGATGAAAGTTGCATTAATGGCCAGCGCATTAGGTAAATCATGTACACCACATATGTCTGGCGGAGATTTAGGATTTCTCTATATGATGCATTTTGTATCAGCACTACCCAATGCCATGCCCCATCACGAGTTTAAGGGATTTAATACCAATGTTATTTTTGAATGTCTTACATCACCTCTTCAAAGTGTAAATGGTGCTGTTAAAGTTCCAACAGGGCCCGGATCGGGAGTGGACATTGACCCTGATTTTATAGGGAAGTTTCAGCTTATATAGACAGTATGAATCTATCTCATAATTTTAAACTATCAGGAATCCGGGTTTTGCTGACCGCACACAGGGACATATCACTATTATAATATCAAAACATCTGTTCGTCAAATAGTTGCATAAGTGTAGAAAGTGTTATAATTTGCATGGACTTTGTAAATCCGGACGACAGATTAGTTTGCTGAAGCTCTGTTAGAGTAACCTGAAAATCCAATGCCTGTTTTGCTGCATGTACCGGAATTTCATTCCGGATCAGGTTGCCCCTTCTCGAAAATCAATATCACCTTACACATCTGAAATTCTAAAAGAAAGGAATCATGAGAAACAGAAAGTGGATTACAGTTTTTCTTGCAGGAGTACTGGTTCTGTCCAGTATTAATTCTATCTCTGCACAGGATTGGACACAATGGCGTGGAGCAAACAGGGACGGTAAGGTCAATAGTTTCACAGCACCTGAGAGCTGGCCGCCCGAGCTTACCATGCAATGGCGTGAATCTGTGGGCACAGGCGATGCAACACCTGTGCTTGTAGGTAACCGGCTTTATCTCTTTACCCGGCAGGATGATAAAGAAGTCATTCTTTGCCTCGATGCCGAAAGCGGAGCGGAACAGTGGAGAAATGAGTATTTAGCGCCGGCTGTAACGGGAGCAGCTGCCCGGCACCCCGGACCAAGAAGTACTCCTGCAGTATCGGACGGGAGGATGGTCACCCTCGGTGCCAGCGGAATACTATCCTGCCTGGATACACCCTCTGGCAAACTCCTCTGGCGCAAAGATCCCTTTCCCGGAGTTGTGCCCAGGTTTTTCACCTCTATGTCGCCCATGATCGTTGATGATCTGTGCATTGCACACCTGGGCGGAGCAGGAAACGGGGCCATTATCGCCTACGAAATGAACTCCGGAAATGAGCTTTGGCGCTGGGCCGAAGAGGGGCCCGATTATGGCTCCCCCGTCCTGTTAACAATAGACAGCAAGAAAATGATCGTAAGCCCTACTGAAAAGAGCATCATTGGGGTGGGTCTTTCCGACGGGAAACTGTTATGGAAACTTCCCTTTGTTCCACAGAGCAGGGCCTACAATGCCGCCACTCCCATTGTACACGGGAACACCGTGATTTACACCGGGGCCGGACGGGGTACCCATGCAGTACAGATCGAAAAGCAGGGGGAAGACTTCGTGGTCAGTGAACTCTGGTCCAATGCAGATCTGGCGGTTCAATTCAACACCCCCGTGTTGAAGCAGAACTTGCTCTACGGCTACTCCAACACGGGCATTCTGTTTTGCCTTGATGCCGTGACCGGACAAACCGCCTGGACCGATACTATAAAACACGACCGCAGTGGATTTGCAGCTATTCTTGATGTTGGCCCCGTGATCATGGCTCTGCCCAGCAGCTCTGAATTAATTGTCTTTAAACCTCTTAAAGAGGAATACTCGGAACTGGCAAACATCAAAATCGCTGATTTACCCACCTACGCTACTCCCGTTGTTGCAGGAAACAGAATCTATATAAAGGACGAGCAATCTATCACCCTGTGGAAGATCAAATGAAAATGAAAAGAAGAACCTTTGTCAGGACCTTGCCGGCAGCCACCATTTTGGCCGGAACAGCTTCCGGCTCCTACCTGAAGGCCGCAGTATATCCCGATCTTCAGCCAATCATACTTCCTCCGCCGGAGAAAGAAGGTGGGAAATCCGTGCTTGCTGCCCTGCAGGAGAGAAAAACCACACGAAACATCAGCCCCAAACCGGTTCCGGCCCAGGTGCTTTCGAACCTTCTCTGGGCTGCTTTTGGAGTCAACCGGGGACTTGCTTCTTTTAATAAACCGGGCAGAACTGCACCATCGGCCAGCAATTCGCAGGAGATCGATCTTTATGTGTCATTGTCTGAAGGGGTGTACCTGTATGAGGCGGTTCCTCATCGTCTGACCCCGGTGGTGGCCGGGGATTTCAGGGGGAGGGCCGGCAGGGGAAGAGCGGCCACGGCACCCGTAAATATATTCTATGTGGCAGACCTCACCCGGTATGACCTGGGACCCGATCAGCCCGACAGGGCCATTGGAGATCCGGAAGTTCAGAAATCGTACTACTATACAGATACAGGTTTCATTGCTCAGAATGTATACCTGTTTGCAGCCTCGCAGGGACTTGCAGCCTGGTTTCACAACTGCGACAAAGAGAACACGGTCCGGGAATTCAATTTGAAACATACTCAGCGAATACTCTTCACACAAACTGTGGGTTACCCTGAATGAACGAGTGGTAGATATTAATTTTTTATCAAAGTAAACAGGAAAATGAGAACAGCCTTTCTCTGTCTTTTACCCATGCTGTAACTGCTTCACATTCAATGAGATTTTTATAATTGCTAATCTAGAGGTAACTTGCAAGTAATCAACGCAAACCTTCAATGCCTGATAATCCCAACAAACTATCTCAATTTTGACAGGAACTGCAACACAGGAAGGTTGTTCGCTCGTCAATAGATAAAAATGATATC
>JAGLPR010000280.1 GCA_023137255.1 Bacteroidales bacterium
GAAATAGCGCAGGTACATATGGCCCACCTGGTAACGAAAAAGGAATTCCAGGTTGTCGAGGGAGGTGGGATTTGCAGGGTCCTTGATGGTACCAAACTCCTGGTAGGCCTGCCTGTGATTGGCAGACCGGCCATACATCCTTGGGAGAAGCACCTTGTTGCCTTTCATTACCACCTCGGGTTTGCGGTAAGGAATTTCATACCTGTTTTCCTCCTTGTTCAAAACGTAGACTGGTTTTTTATAGATGAGATCCTCCACCTCCGCATTATAGAGGTGCCCCCGAATCAGTGGCCTGTCGCCATATTGCTCCCGGTTCAGGTAGGAGAGAAGAGCAAACACATTTTCGGGACGGTTCTCGTTCATGGGCGGACCGGCCAGGGAACGGATTACAATCAGGGCATAGGAGGAGTACCCGATGATGATGACTGTGACTGCCAGCAAAATGGTATTCCAGAGTACATTTTTCTTCAGGAACTGAGTCCGGTAGATTCCGAAGATCAGAGCCCCCAGCAGGAGGAATACGTAGATAAGGACCCCCACATTGTAGTGGAGCCCTATTGTATTGGTGAAGAACTTCTCCACCACGGTGGCCACTTTGACAATCCCGGGAATGATCCCGTACATGATCATCAACAGGAGTACCAGCGAAACTCCCAGGGCTTTTATTACGCCTTTGCGGGTGACTTTCGGATATTTCCTGAAATAGTATACCAGGACAATGGCGGGGATCGCCAGCAGGTTTAGCAGGTGCACACCAATGGAGAGACCGATCAGGTAAGCGATCAGTATGAGCCACCGGTTGGCCCCCGGTTCATCAGCTACATTTTCCCATTTGAGTATGGCCCAGAAAACCACTGCCGTGAAAAGGGAAGAGGTGGCATACACTTCTCCTTCAACAGCTGAGAACCAGAAGGTATCGGAAAAGGTATAAGCCATGGCTCCCACAAATGAACCGCCAAGAACCACGATCATATCCGACATGGAGGTTTTGTCGGAACCCTTCATGAGGATCTTTTTTAGCAGGTGGGAGATGGTCCAGAACAGAAAGAGAATGGTAAAGGCACTGGCAAATGCAGAAACAGCATTGATCATCATAGCCACTTTTTCTGTGTCGGAGGTAAAGAGAGAGAAGACCCTTCCGATAATCATGAAAAGAGGTGCTCCCGGAGGGTGACCCACCTGCAGTTTATAGGAACTGGCGATAAACTCCCCACAGTCCCACAGACTGACAGTGGGTTCAAGGGTGAGCAGGTATACAGTCAGGGCGATAGCGAAACTTATCCAGCCCAGAATCAGATTTGTTTTTTTAAAATTCATAAGATGTGAGATATTCTCTTACTGTTTTGGCTGGCACGAATTTAAGGCTTTTTTAAGGACCCGTGCTAAAAAACAAATAAATTGAAAAAGTTGACAAGTATTGAAACGAAATATATATTTGTGGTTCACTAAATCCAAAAGTACATGACTTTGAAAGTAATGAACGACTTGGATCAACCCCTTTATACGGACTATCCCGAGTTCGAATATGAATATGCCAACATCCAGGAGCCGAATACCTTACTACCTGAGAAACAAACACTTATAATTGGTCTCGATAAAAGAAAGATGGATGGAGCCCCCATTACCTATATCTCCGGTTTTGTGGGCCGTCGCATTGATCTGAGAAAAATCGAGAATGAATTGCAGGGAGTTTGTCGTACATGTGGCTCATCCAAAATGTATGATATTGTGCTAAAAAGGGATGTAAGAAAGCGTGCTTATGTATATTTACGCTCACGCGGATACAAGGT
>JAGLPR010000281.1 GCA_023137255.1 Bacteroidales bacterium
TTCATTCTGCTTTTGTTTCTTTCTGCCGGACTGAGCGCCCAGTTTTATGAGTACGGACAGGATGCTGGGAACCTGAAGTGGTATCAGTTCAAGACTCCCAACTACACCGTGATCCATCCCCGCGGAGTGGATAGCCTGGCCCAGGCTTTTGCCCGAAGGCTGGAACATTTCTATCCCCACCTGGGAGCACCTCTTGATCACAACCACAGCCACATGCCTGTGGTGATACACAATGAATCGAGTTTCTCCAACGGGGTATTTGTATGGGCACCTAAAAGGCTGGAAATCTTTACCAATCCCGATCCCAACGGGTACTACCAGGACTGGCTGATCCAGCTGGCACTTCACGAAGGAAGGCATGCGGTACAGATCGATAAACTGAACCAGGGGATCACCAGGGGATTGTCAATTTTCGGAGGAGAACAGGTGGTGGGAGCCATGGCGGTTTTCCTCCCATACTGGTACCTGGAGGGGGATGCGGTGGATTCGGAAACCAGGTTATCCAGAACCGGAAGGGGAAGGCAACCCTCCTTTGAAATGGAGCTGAAGGCACAATTGCTGGAGGCTGACAGGGTCTGGTCTTTTTCCAAGGCGACCATGGGATCTTACAGAAATCACATTCCCAACCATTACCAGCTGGGGTACCTGATGGTCAGGCATGGAAGACGTACCTACGGGGATCAGTTCTGGATCGATTTTCAGCAGTATGCCGCCCGAAAACCCTTCCTGCTGAATCCGACCTATTTCAGCATGAAAAAATATGGGCTCAAATCGAAGAAGCAGTTTTACCAGGAGGCGCTTTCTGGCTACCAGCAACACTGGAGGCAGACTTTCTGGGAACGTTCGTTCACACCACTTAAGGACTGGAATACACACCGCAATCGTCATTATACAAGCTATAAGTTTCCACACCAAGTATCTGGCAACATGCTGATTGTTTTGAAAACTGGTATAAATCAGATTCCTGAATTTGTCTACCTGGGGAGGAATGGCCAGGAAAAGCGAGTTTTCCGCCCCGGGTATCTTAATTCGGGACGAGTCAGCTATTCTGGAAAATACGTAGTATGGGATGAGTTTGTACCTGATACACGCTGGAGTAACCGAAACTATTCCATCATCCGGCGCCTCGATTTAGGTACCGGTGCTGTGAAGAATCTTGGAAAGAGAACCCGCTATTATTCCCCGGCACTTTCGACCGATGGGCAACGGGTGGCCGCCATTGAGCAGACAGATGCGCACAGGTTCAGTCTGGTAATTCTTCAAACGGACGGATCCCTGGAAAGAAAGATTCCGTCTCCCGGCAACAGGTTCCTGCAACAACCAGCCTGGGTCGACACCGACTCGGCGGTGGTGGTACTGGTCTCCGTGGATTCGGGAAAATCGCTCTACAGCTACTCTCTTGGTGGAGAAAAATGGGAGAGATTGTTTGATGCGGGAGTGGATGATATCTCCAACCCCGTTGTAAAGGGAGGGAAAATCTATTTCAGTGGCACGTTCTCAGGAATTGACAATATTTACTGTTATGATATGGGTGACAATCAGGTGTACCAGGTGACATCGGTTCGTTTTGGTGCATTTCATCCGCAGGTTTCAGCAGATGCGCTTACCCTATTCTATTCCAACTACACCTCCTTAGGATACGGGGTGGCTTCACTGGATCTGGAACAGGGATTATGGACACCCCTGGAACAGTCCATGAACCATACAGAACAGGTTGATTATGAGCTGACTCCGGCGGAGAAGCAAGTCCTTGAACAGCCTTTGGATGTAGATACCTTGGAGTTTACCTCCCGTCGGTACCGGAAAATGTTCCACCTGTTCAATGTTCACTCCTGGCTGCCGCTTTACTTTGATTACCTCAATCCTGAACTGGTGCTGGATCCTGAACAACTGCCTGTGAGTCCGGGGATATCACTGATTTCACAGAACCGGCTGAGTACTGCAGTGAGCCAGGTGGGTTACGAATACCGGGACGGGTTCCATATGTTCCATTCGGGCATCAAGCTGAAAGGTCGCTATCCTGTGGTGAACCTCTATTTTGATTATGGAGGAGAACCCAACGTACTGCTTTTTGCCCCGGGAGATTCTGTGCTTGCCTTGCCACAGGACCTGAGTTTCACCGCCCAGACCTATGTACCTATCAGGCTCAATACGGGAAAATACCTTTCACTGATCCAGCCCAGGATCGACTACAACTATCACAGGGACCTCCAGTACGATGAGGGCCAGGGAAGTTACCAGACAGGTGCCCATTATTTCTACTATAACCTGTATGCTACAACATACCTGAGGAAAGGTGCGAAAGAAATTCTTCCCAGGGTTGGACTCTCGGCCAATGGTGGATATTACCATGCGCCATTTAACCATCAGGTGCTTGGCTCGGTGGCCACTGGAGGAGTGACCGCTTATCTGCCCGGACCTTTGAAGCATCAGACCATCAAGCTTTCTGCCTATCACCAGAAACAGTACCCCCTCGATATGGCGCGTCCTGCATTTATTAACCTGATCAGTCCGCCCAGGGGCCTGCATGGAATTTTCGGGGAGATCATGACCCGGTACAGTGCCGATTGGGTGTTTCCCATCCTGTATCCCGATCTTGAGTTAGGGTCCCTGTTATACCTGAAGAGGATCAGGGGAGCGGTGTGGACCGATTACATGGTGGGGACCAATGTGATTATTTATGAACCGGATGCCCACTACGAAAACAGAGAGTATCAAACAGTGGGATTCGACCTGGTGGCAGATATGAACCTGCTGAGAATTCCATTTCCACTGTCACTGGGAGGCAGAGTCACCTATGAGCCTGCCACAGGAATAGTGGGTTTTGAAGGAATCTACTCTGTTGACATCAATTAGTCTCCCGAGCTAAACTCTTTGGTGATGGTAAAGTATCCGGGATACCGGATGGACTGGGATCCCACCAGGACACTCGGTTTAATCTTCAGGGAGAGCTGACTCGGTTTGTCCCCCGAATTGACCAGGTTCAAAGCAAAATTCAGCATGGTACTCGGATTGTCTCTCTCCAGGAGATCGATCAGATCGGCGTGAAGCATCACAGGAACCATCACCCGCCCTCCTGCCGGGGGTATTTCCACATGTTCATTGACAGTGCCCTGAGCCACCTGTACATCATCTACTAAAGCGATCCACTGTATGGCGTTTACTGCGGCAGCGGAGGTTCCGGGATTTCGCACCTCCACGTTGGCTGTTACATCAAAAGGCAGAGTGGATTTAAGCAGGTTTCCGGCGATCAGCTGTCCCTCCATGAAACTGAAATCGGACCATGACCTCTTCTGGCTCACATCTATTCCGCACAGGACAGGTTCTGCAACAGAGTGAAGTCTGAATTCGCATTTTGTAAAAGCGCTAAGCTCTGAAAGGATTGAGCAACTATTCACCAGGAGCAACAGAGTACCCAGGAGCAAGAACTTTCTCATAAATCAGAAAAATTTGAACGATAAACTTAGGAAATATCCGTTAGATAAGGTGGATTTGTCCTAACATCGTAATTTTGTACTGCATGGAGGATCTTTTCTCATATGGCATATCGGGGATCAAACGGTTCTTTAAGGAGAACCTGGTGGCCATTCTTTATACCCTGATCATCCACCTGGTGGTACTGATCATTCTTGTGTTTATTAAGGTTGAAGGATTGAAAAGTGACCATGAACTGGGAATCGAGTTAGAATTTGAGGAGCTTACCCTGGAGAGTATGATGGAGGAGATGGTGGATGTGCCAGCCGACTGGCTGGAACAGGTGATGCAGCAACGAGAGCTTTCCAGCAACCGGGCAGTGAACCTAAACGCAGAAAACCAGTTCAGTGAGGATATCTCCACTAATGATTATGTGAACGAGCTGCTCGATCAGATAGAGGAGGCCAGGAATATGGAGGATCGTGAAAAAATGGAAGAGCTACAGGCAATTCTTGCCTCGGCCGATTATGTCCCACCGGCGCTTGGAGCGGAAGCGGAAGAGAGCGGTGAATACAGCGGCCCCACCACCATTACTTTTGAATTCCTGGAGGTTCCCCTCAACAGAGGCAAAGTGAAATTAACCATTCCGGTTTACCGGTGCCAGGGCTCGGGTCTGGTGAGGGTGCAGGTCTCTGTGTCACCAGACGGAAGTGTGCGTGAGGCGCAGGTGCTGGAACCCATTGAGGGTTCCGACAGGGTCTGTTTTGCCGATGCTGCCATTGAAGCGGCACGGTCTTCACAGTTCAGGATTGAGTTGAGTGGCCCTGCGAAACACACAGCCGTAATTACCTACTCTTTTATTGCCCAGTAATCATGGTTCTGAAAAGAGCCTGTGTGCTGCTTCTGCAATTCCCTCAAGGTCCTGTTCCACCATGCATTTGAAGTGTTTCCTGGGACACTGCTTGTACCCGATTTTTGAACAGGGCCGGCATTTGAGACCCTCTACTTCAAACTGCACCGATCCGGGCCCAGACCTGTATGGGAACATACCGAAACGGGGGACCGTATTGCCCCAGACACTGATGATTCTTTTTTGAAATGCAGCACCAATGTGCATCAATCCGGTATCGTGGGTGATCAGTACTTTTGCTTGTCTGACCAGCGAGGCCGATTGATGAATGGTGTACTTTCCGCAACTGTTGAGGATCTCGTTGTTCTGTAGAGAAGAGATAATTTCTTCTCCCGTGGCCTGGTCTTCGGGTCCCCCAAGGATCACTATCGGGTGACAGAGTTTGTCGCACAATTCTACCAACGATTCAACAGGCAGTTTTTTGGTTTGGTGCTGTCCCCCGATGGAGAGTCCAATGAATCCATTCTGATAGGCTTTTGGCATTGAAGCCGAATCGATCTCTTCCCCGGCCGGAATATAATATTCCAGCCCGTGTTGATCTCTTTCCGAAATAAAGTCCTTGATGGTATCCAGGTTCCGGTCCACCATGTGCCTTTCAGGAAGCCTGTCGGTCTTAAATGTAACGTAGAGCCATTTTTTCCAGTTTAGCTTATGGACCGAAAAGTCCATTCGCTTTAATCCAAACTTAATCCGTGCAGAACGAACATTGTGATGCAGATCTATGATGTAGTCGATCTGCTCTTTTTTGAGCGTTCGTATGCACGATTTTATATCTCCGTCAAATGGATAGATGTAATCAATGTATGGGTTTGCAGCAAGCAGGGGGGCATATGCTGTTTTTGTAAGGTAGTGGATCTCGGCGTTCTCCACCTGCTGTTTCAGGTGGCGCATCACAGGAGTTGTCAGAATGATATCCCCGATAGAGCTAAACCGGACAATCAGGAATTTTACCATCTACATGAGGTCTCTGAAGAAAAGAATAAGGGCTACCCAGTATTCAGTGTTGTCATCGTAATCCACAGAAAGTGATTCGGTACCACGATGGCCCTCACCCTGCTTGGGCTCAAAAAGTGAAACATAATCCTTTTCTATGCCAGAGGCCAGCTCTTCAACATATGGGAACTCAGCTTTACTGGAAGTGATAAACACAGGTTTTTTCAGATGCGATATGGTATCCTGGATTTTTATCGAAGGCATGAAGTATTCCCCCGGACTCAATGCCACTACAGCCCTTACATTGTCATTTTCAACAGCCAATTTCAGGCTCAGGGAACCGTTTGCACTGCTTCCAAACAGAATGACAGGTAGTTTGGATTTTCCGTAGGCATATTCTATGGCAGCTGTCACATCCTGACCAATGTCGTTGATGCCTGTTGTACACCTGTTATTGCGGCAGCGCCGGGCTGTTTCATTGGATACATGGCTATTGTTTCCACCATTTCTGATATCAACGGCCAGGCAGTTGTAATCCAGTTTGCATAACCTGCGGGCTATGGTATGATATTCACCCCGGCTAGAACCCTGTTCGTGAAAAAGAAGGATGTAGGGATTGTCTGGCGCGATGATGTACTCATCTGCCGTGATCTCCAAACTATCGGCAGAGATAAGGGTGATCGTTTTTACACGGATCACGTTCAAGGAGCTGAATACAATTGCTAATACAGTGATGCATGAAAAAAATAGAATACGTCTTGTAATGCTCCTAACGACACTATGTCTTTGCTGTTTCTGCAAGAACTATGATGTTATTGTTTTTAGCTTCTATGATTCCTCCATCCACATTAAATAGTGTGGTTCCTCCCTTTTGATCAACAATTCTGATCTGACCCTGTTCAAGGGTGGAGATGATTGGGGCATGATTCCTGAGAATCTCAAATGACCCTTTGGATCCGGGAACCTGGACCAGGTCCACTTCTCCCGAGTACAATTTTTGATCTGGTGCGATGATCTCAAGCAACATATCCCTATTAAGCTTTGGTTTCGGCAAGCATCTTTTTACCTTTCTCAATGGCCTCCTCAATGGTTCCGACCATGTTAAAGGCAGCTTCAGGATACTCATCCACCTCTCCGTCCATGATCATATTGAACCCTTTGATGGAATCTTCGATTTCTACAAATACACCAGGGGTTCCGGTAAACTGCTCCGCCACAAAAAATGGTTGTGACAGGAACCTGGCCACACGCCTGGCTCTGTGAACCACCTGCTTGTCCTCTTCAGAAAGTTCATCCATTCCCAGGATAGCAATGATATCCTGTAATTCATTATAACGTTGCAACAGCATTTTTATTTGCTGGGCTGTATTGTAGTGCTTCTCACCAACAACTTCAGCTTTCAGGATTCTGGAAGTGGAGTCAAGCGGATCCACAGCCGGATAGATCCCCAGTGCAGAAATTTTCCTGCTAAGCACGGTTTGTGCATCCAGGTGAGCAAAGGTGGTGGCCGGAGCCGGGTCGGTCAGGTCATCCGCTGGCACATAAACGGCCTGAATAGAGGTGATGGACCCACGTTTGGTGGAGGTAATCCGCTCCTGCATAAAGCCCATCTCGGTGGCCAGTGTGGGCTGGTAACCTACTGCCGATGGCATGCGACCAAGCAGAGCTGATACTTCGGAGCCAGCCTGGGTGAACCTGAAAATATTGTCTACGAAGAAAAGAATGTCTTTTCCCCCACTCTCTTCATCACCATCACGAAAAGTTTCAGCAACGGTCAGACCCGAAAGTGCCACAGTGGCACGTGCTCCGGGGGGCTCATTCATCTGTCCGAATACCAGAGTGGCCTGTGATTTTTCCAGCTCCTCGCGATCAATTTTGTCCAGGTCCCAGGAACCCTCCTCCATGCTCTTCTCAAACTCTTTTCCGTATTTTATCACACCCGATTCGATCATTTCGCGAAGTAGGTCGTTTCCTTCCCTGGTTCTTTCACCCACTCCTGCAAATACGGAGATCCCCTCGTATTTCTTGGCAATGTTATTGATCAGCTCCATGATGATCACGGTCTTCCCTACACCTGCACCACCAAAGAGGCCGATCTTGCCACCCTTGGCATATGGCTCCAGCAGGTCAATTACCTTGATCCCGGTAATCAGCACCTCGGTTTCGGTAGAGAGGTCTTCATACTTAGGTGGGTGATTATGTACCTGGTATCCCTGGCTGGAATCGACCTCTCCAATGCCGTCAATGGCTTCGCCCACCACGTTGAGCAATCGTCCTTTCACGGTATCCCCTTTGGGCATCTTAATGGCTTCGCCAGTAGCAACCACCTCCATGCCGCGCCGCAGGCCGTCTGTGGAATCCATGGCAATGGTTCTGATGGTGTGTTCACCAATATGCTGCTGACACTCAATAATGAGTTTTTGTCCGTTATCCCGCTCGATTCTAAGCGCCTCATGGATGCTGGGAAGATCGTCACCGGATTCATCAAAACTCACGTCAATCACAGGACCGATTATCTGTATGATTTCTCCAACTGTTTTTGCCATTAGTAAAAAGCTGTTTATGCAATAAAAATGCTATTTTTAGAAGCACAAATTTAGCACTTTTTTAACTCTAACAACCTATTTTGTACAGAAAGTTGGCACCCTGGAAGATGATCATTTTATGGTGAAAAAATGAAACCAGTGAACCGTTAATTCCGTAGAAAAAGAATCTAAACGAAAATATATAGGTGAAATATATCCCAACCCTAAGATTGATTGCACTGATTGCGGGTCTTTCCGTACTTGCAGGCATGAATACCTCGGCCCAGGTACACAGAATCGGTGCAGGTTTTGCCTTCTCTTCCGGTGCCGATTTTAACTACGGTGAGACAGGAAATCCAGGATTATTTGTGAAATCCTGGCTGGCACTGAACAAGCCAAGTACCCTTCATGTTGTTCCTTCCCTCTCGGTCTATAACCGCTATAAACTTTCCACAGGTTATTCGATCCTGACCAACAATATGTTCCAGGGAGATTTGGACTTTCAATATACCTTTTTCCGGGAGGGAACAGTGAAAGCTGTGGCATTTGGCGGTGGAAATGTTACTTACCTCATTTCTGATTACGAGCCACTGGTGGTAACCGGGAACGAAACAATTACAGATGAGTCAGAGTTTGTGGTTGGAGGCAACCTGGGCCTCGGTTTGGAATTGAGGATGGCACCCAAATGGGATTTTAATATCAGTGGTAAATACCTTTTTTCCAAGTACTCCCAGTTCATTATTTCGGTACAGGGAGTCTACTTCTTTAAAAGCAGGCGAAGAGCCTACAGGAGATGATTTTTTTATATCTTTAGTCACTATATATTGAGTATTAACCTGTTTCAGAATTGAGATGTTATGGCAAGCTTAAGTTTTTTACTTGGGATGGTACCCAGTACCGAGAAGGTGGAGACAGCAGACGATCAGATAAGAGCTGATTTTCAATCGTATAAGGAATATGAAAATTCTGAGGATCTGAAGCATTATCTGGAGCTTGAGAAAGAGGTGAAATCCAGTGATTTTGCGATACGCAAGAGAAAAATGAAGAAGGATGCTTACAAAGAATCTGAAGAGTACCAAAAGAAAACCGAGTATGATGTGCTGAAGAAATCTGATAAGGTGGTCTGGTACTTCAAGACCAAAAAGAAGTATCCCTTTAAGGAGATTGAGAAGTGGGACCTCACATTCGAGGAGAAGTTCAATAAAAGTAAACTGGACACCTCCAAATGGATGACCAGATATTACTGGGGAGATAAGGGAATGGACAGCTCTTTTGTCCTGGAAGACGATAAGAGCTTTATCACCGATGGCCATAACATCGAATTTTATGACAACAAGGCAAGGATCGTAACCAAGGTCGCCAAAGCTGAAGGTCTTACCTGGAGGGCCGAGCAGGGTTTTGTCACTGAGGATTTTGATTTCACTTCCGGGATGATCAGCACTGCTAAGAGCTTTAAACAGAAGTATGGAGTTTTCAAAGCCAAGGTAAAAATGGCAGGGGGCTCGGTGGCACAGTCGTTCTGGATGGTATCACAATCCATTCTTCCCCATGTTGACATAGCCCGTTTCGAAAACGGAAAGCTCTACGCGAACTATTTCTGGGGCAACGGCAAATCGAACCATAAGTCGCTCTCCAAAACCGGAGGTTCAAAGTATGCCGATGAGTACTACATTTTTACTCTGGAATGGACACCCAACAAACTGACCTGGAAAATCAATGGCAAGATATTCAAGACCCAGACTTCGGGAGTTCCCCAGGAAGAGATGTACATCAACTTCTCATCCAACCTGAAGAAAGATGCCTCTGATAGCGGCCTTCCTTCCGCCATGGAGATCGACTGGATCAGGATTTATAGGCTAAAAGCCCAAAGTTAGAAAGGTAAAAGCCAAAAGGCGAAAGCTGAAAGGTTCGTAGTTGAATTAGAAAATATTTGATCTGAAGGGACCCTGTTCACAGTTGTGGGCAGGGTTTTTTGTATTTTGCTGTCGACGAAGTACTGGATAAGCACATAAACTAGAACTATGAAACATGTTATTGTAGGGTTGGGCATGATCATGATGCTCAACATCGCCTGGTCACAGGACAGGATCACAGGAGAACCATTTGCAACCAGGTCGGAAGTGATCGCACAGCACGGAATGGCCTGTACCAGTCAGCCCCTGGCTACCCAGGTAGCTCTGGATGTTTTAAAGGCAGGAGGAAATGCCATTGATGCAGCAATTGCAGCCAATGCTGTACTTGGACTGGTGGAACCCACCGGAAATGGAATTGGAGGAGACCTGTTTGCCATCATCTGGGATGCTGAAACTGGTCAGTTGTATGGATTAAATGCCAGCGGGAGGTCTCCCCAAACACTTACCCTGGACTATTTCAAGGAGAAAGGCTATAAGAAGAT